>JADGPN010000099.1 GCA_017882465.1 Solirubrobacteraceae bacterium | reverse complement strand
GCAGAGCCGCCGCCGCGGTCGCCAAGGAGCTGAAGCTCGGGTCCGCATCGGTGCAGCCAGTCGACGCGAGCACCCAGGCGATCGCCTGTCAGACGACGCCGTGCACGGCGACCGTCGTGGTCACCGTGGGCGCCGATCTCTCGTCCCAGTAGCTCGCCCGGCACTTCCATATGGCCGAGTTCCTCGATCTGCCCGATCGCACGTCCAAGCCCCGCGAGCAGGGCGTGACGCACGTGCTCGACAGCGGCCTGTCGGTGGCTGAGGTTGATGGCCTGATCGAGGTCGCGGGTGCGTCGGTGGACCTGATCAAGCTGGGGTGGGGCACAGCTCTGGTGACGGGGAACCTGAAGCCCAAGCTGGAGCGCTACCGCCGGCACGGGATCGCCGTCGTCCTCGGCGGCACGCTGACCGAGATCGCGATCGCACAGGACCGGCTCGAGGCGCTGATCGCCAGGCTGCACGAGCTCGAGCTCCATCACGTCGAGATCTCGGACGGGACGATCGTGCTCGAGCACGACCGCAAGCTCGAGCTGATCTCGCGGCTGGCCCGCGAGTTCACGGTTCTCTCCGAGGTGGGATCCAAGGACGACGAGCGGATCATGGCTCCGTACGTCTGGGTCGAGCAGATCAGGCAGGAGCTCGACGCCGGTGCCTGGAAGGTGATCGCCGAGGCCCGGGAGAGCGGGACCGCAGGGATCTTCCGACCCGATGGCGAGGTGAGGATGGGTCTGATCGACGAGATCGCCCACGCGATCGAGCCCGGCCGGGTGCTGTTCGAGGCGCCGCGCAAGGACCAGCAGGTGTGGTTCGTGCGCCGCTTCGGCCCCAACGTCAACCTCGGCAACATCGCACCCCGCGACGTGCTCTCGCTCGAGACCATCCGCCTCGGCTTGAGATCCGACACCGTGGGCATCGGCCGGGATGTCTGAGTGGCGCCATGGGGCCCTTTTGCTCGCCCGTCACGGCGAGACCGATGACAACAGGGAGCCGATCCGGGTCCAGGGTTTCCGCGACACGCCCCTGAACGACACCGGCCGTGCGCAGGCCGCCGCGCTGGCGGAGCGCGTGGCCGATCAGGAGATCGGATCGTTGTGGACCTCGGATCTGGTGCGGGCGAGCGAGACCGCGCAGATCGTGGGGGCGCGGATCGGGCTCGAGCCGCGTCCCGATGCCCGGCTGCGCGAGGCCTTTCGCGGCGACTGGGAGGGCCGCCTGTTCGTCGACATCGAACGCGAGGAGCCCGAGCTGTATGCGGCCTGGAGGCGCGGCGGGTCGTTCCGGTTTCCCGGCGGGGAATCGCTCCAGGACCAGCTCGACCGCGTCTCCGCGGCGCTCGAGGAGATTCAGCAGACCGCCGCGCTGCCGGCGCTCGTGGTCTGTCATGGCGGCTCGATTCGCGTCACGCTGTGCCGAGAGGACTCCCGCGGCCTCGACGCCTTCCATGACTTCGAGGTCCCCAACGTGGCGTTGATCAGGCTGTGAACGCCGCCCGGCTATCCGTGGCCGCCTTCGCCGCGCTGGCGGTCGCCACGGTTGGCGCCTTCTTCGTCACACAGCACCTGAAGGTGACAACTCCGGTGATCGCGGGGATGTCGCACCCGCAGCCGTTCTCACCCGGGACGTGCCAGCCCACGACGCACATCTCCTTCTACCTGCTGCATCGATCCGACGACGTGAGCGTCTACGTGACCGACGTGAATGGCACGATCGTGCGCCAGCTCGTCTCGGGCCTGTTCATGCGGTCACGGCCCCCGATTCGGAGGGCGTTCGTGTGGAACGGCCGTGAGGACAACGGATCGTTGGCGCCGGACGGCACCTACTACTTCCGCGTCGGGCTGGCTCGGCAGGGGCGCTCGATCGACCTGACCGGCTACCCGATCGTGCTCAAGACCGTGGCTCCGCATCCGATCGTCACCCGGGTCGACCACGCGCTGCTGCCATTCGGCGCCGGGGCCGTCATCCACTACGCCGGCAACGAGAATCGGGGCGGCACGGTCCACGTGTACCGCACCGACCTGCCGGGTGGCCCACGGGAGGTATGGACCTTCCCGACTCCGTGGAACGGCTCGCAGGCGATCTGGGACGGCCGCATCCACGGTCGGCCGGCGCCGGCCGGCACGTACCTGATGGGCCTCTCGGTGACCGATCGCGCCTGCAACACGGGACGGTTCCCGCCGATCGTCCCGCCCACAGGCGGCTCGACCGCCGGTGCCGGCGTGACGGTCCGCTACCTGGCTGCGCAGCCGCAGCTCGACCCGGCCAAGGCGGGCGGCCGGGCGACGGTGTTCGTGGACGCACGACACCACCCATACCAATGGTCGCTGCACCGGATCGGATCGTCCAAGCCCCAGCTCGCGGCGGGGATCTCGAGCGCGCCGCAGCTCGAGGTTCCGCTGCCCGCCGGTGGGCCAGGGCTCTACGAGCTGGCGATCCGCTCGGGCAGCTACCAGACCGAGGCGCCACTGGTGGCCAGCTCCAACCACCCGCGAGGCGGCGTCCTTGTGGTGCTGCCCGCGCTCACATGGCAGGGGCAGAACGTGGCCGACGACGATGGCGATGGGATCCCCGACGCGCTCGACGCCGGGGGTCCGGTTAGCCTGGCCAGGCCGCTCGCGGCCGGACTTCCCGCGGGCTTCATCGATGAGGCCGCGTTCCTCGCCTACCTCGACCGAGCGCATCTCCCCTACGACCTCACCACCGACCTCGGGCTGATCGACGGCGTCGGACCGGGAATGTTCGGTCATTCCGCACTGGTCTTCGCCGGCGCCGAGCGATGGGTGCCGCCGTCGCTGGCGACGCCGCTGAAGAGCTATCTCGCCAAGGGCGGCCGCGTCCTGTCGCTGGGCATCGATTCGCTGCGGCGAGCGGTGGTCGTGCAGGGGACGAAGGCTTCCGATCCCTCGGCGCCGACCCAGGCCGACGTGCTCGGCGCCGAGCCGGGGCCGGTCACGTCTCACAGCACCGACTCGATCCTGGTGATCCGGGATGGCCTGGGCATCTTCACCGGCACCAGCGGCGCCTTCCAGGGTTTCGGCGCCTATCAGCCGTTCGCGGGGTTGTCGCAGCCCGGCCAGCAGATCCTCTCCGCGGCCGGCGCCAGCAGCACCACCCCGAGCATCATCGGATACCGGTTTGGGCGGGGCATCGTGATCGACGTCGGGCTGCCCGGGTTCGGATCGAGCCTGGCCGGCAGCGTCGACGCGCAGGAGCTGACGCGCCGGTTGTGGACCATCCTCTCGCACTGACCGCCCAATCCGTAGCGTTACCGGTCCGTGACGGGCTATCTGACACGCCTCGTGAGGTCGCTGGCGGCCTACCAGCTGGCCGACGTGGTCTCCAAGTTCATCGCCGTGCTGCTGCTGCCGGTCTACACGCGCTATGTGAGTCCCTCGGGATACGGCGTGGTGGAGCTGCTGGCCAACCTGGTCATCTTCGTCAGCATCGTGGTCCGGTTCGGGATCATCGAGGCGTTCATCCGCTACTACTACACCGATGAGGATCCGGCGCGGCGAAACGCCCTCGTCCGCCGCGCCGCCGGTTTCCTGCTGATCGCGACCACGATCGCGGCCGCCGTACTGGCGGCGCTGGCGGTGCCGCTGTCTCGGCTCGTCCTCGGGTATCGTGACGTTCCCACGTTCCTGATCGCGGTGCTCGGCCTGTGGTCGTTCACCAACCTCGAGCTCGCCTACGGCCTCCTGCGCGTCGACGAGCGCTCGCGCACCTATGCCACGGCATCGCTGATCAACGTCGGTCTCACGATTGCCACCTCGCTGGTGCTCGTCGTCGGTCTCGGGATGGGGGCTCGCGGGCTGCTGCTCGGCAACTACGCCGCGACCACGGTCGTGCTGCTCGGCCTGTGGTGGACGATGCGAGCGCGCCTGCTGCGCCGAAGGGAGAAGGGCGAGTCGCTGCCCGCGCTGCTGCGCTTCGGGTTGCCGACGGTGCCCGCGGAGGCCTCGGTGTTCGCCCTGAACCTGGTCGACCGCTACTACATCTTTCACCACCGCAGCGCCGCGCAGGCCGGCGTCTACTCGATCGCGATCAAGCTCGCGGGCGCCGTCGCCTTCATCGTGCGCGCGTTCCAGTACGCGTGGCCGCCACTCGCCTACTCGCTGCGCGACGACCTCGAGGCAGCGCGGCTGTACGGGCTCGTGACCACCTACTACGTCCTGGTCAGCGGCTGGGCGGTGGCGGGCCTGGCGCTGTTCGGCCGCTGGATCGTAAGGCTGCTGGCCGCGCCGGATTTCCTCAGCGCCTACCGGGCACTGCCGTGGGTGGCCCTGGGCTGGGCGATGTACGGACTGTTCGTGGTGTTCCTGGTGATCGCCGGGAGGGCGAAGGTGACGACGCGCAACTTCCCGGCCGCGTTTGCCGGGTTGGCCACGAACGTGATCCTGCTGCTGGCGCTCGTCCCGCCGCTCGGCCTGGTCGGGGCCGGCCTCTCGCTTTGCGGCGCCTACCTGGTGATGCTGGTCGTGATGCACCTCCTCACTCGCGAGCTGTTCCGGGTCGCGTTCGAATGGCAGCGTCTGGTGCAGATCACCGCGGTGATGGCCGGCTTCGCGGCCGCGGGCGACCTGCTGCTCCCCGATCAGGGTCTGCTCGGCTTCGTGGGGCGTGTGGCGGTCTTCGCACTGATCCCGCTGGCCCTGTTCGTGACCGGCTTCGCGCATCCGCAGGAGATCCGCAGGGTCCGGCTGCTAATCGAGCGCGGGGTGGCGCGTGGCGCGGCCTGAAGTCAGCGTGGTGATGCCGTTCGCGGGCGACCGCGCCGCCGCTCGCGCCGCGACCGAAGCGCTCCTGGCGCTGAGGCTCGAGCCCGGCGACGAGCTGATCATCGCCGACAACTCGGGTGTGGTGCCAGCGCGGGACGGAGTGCTCGTGGTGAGGGCGACCGCCGAGCAGTCGCCTGCCCACGCCCGGAACAGTGGCGCCGAGCGGTCACGCAACGAATGGATCCTGTTCCTCGACGCCGACACGATTGCCCCGGCCAACCTGCTCGACGCCTATTTCGAGCAGCCGGTGGCGGCGTCGGTGGGCGCTTTGGCCGGCGAGGTCGTCCCAGCGCCCGGAGGCCGCACGCTGGCGGCGCGCTACGGCGTCGCCCGCAACTTCCTGCGCCAGGAGGCCCACGTGGCCCATCCCTACCGGCCGCGGGCCGTGGCGGCCAACCTGCTCGTGCGGCGCTCGGTGTTCGCGCAGGTGGGGGGCTTCTACGAGGGCGTGCGCGCGGCCGAGGACACCGACTTCTGCTGGCGGCTGCAGGAGGCCGGCTGGGAGCTCCAGGTGGCGCCCGGCGCACGGGTCGGGCATCGCTACCGGGCGACGCTGCGCGAGCTGCGCCGTCAATGGCGGGGATACGCGGCCGGTCGCGCCTGGCTGTCGCGGCGGTATCCGGGATTCGAACCCGAGCCGGCGGTGGCGCGCGCGCTGTCGCGGACGGTGCGCCGCGGTGGCGCCAGGAGTCGCCGCGGACCCGCCGGCGGCGGTGGCGGGACTGGTGGGGGCGGCGGGATTGGTGGGGGCGGCCGAGCCGCCGCGGCGCGCGGTGCACCTCCGGCAGCCGTCGGGCGCATCGAGCGGGGCCGCTTCCTTGCGCTCGACGCGCTGCTGGCCGGGGACGAGCTGGCCGGATTCGCGCTGTCGAATCGCCCGGCGGAGCAGGTGAGCGCTCCGGCGCGCGTGGTCCTGGTGGCCGACCGCTTCCCAGCCGAGGGGGACCCGCTGGTGGAGCTCGCGCTCGCGCTGCACGGCGCCCGGGTGGAGGCCTCGGCGCGGCCGAGTGCGCTCGCGGCCGGCGCCCTGCGCTCACTGCGGGTCGACTACCGTGAGGACGACGGCGTGGCATCGCGGCTGTCGGCGCTGATCCGCGTCGCGGCTCGGCATCCGCTGAGAGTGCTACGCGACGTGGCGGGGCGAAGCGCTCCAGAGCCTTCGCTGCTGTCGCTGGCTCCGGCGGTGCTGCGGCTCGGCCGCGACCGCGGGGCCCGGGTCCAGGCTCTCGGTGGTCCCAGGGCAGCCGTCGCCGCGCGTCGCCTGGCCGCGCTCGAGGGGCGCCCGCTGCACGGGCCCGGAGCGAGCTGAATGCGTGTTCAGGTGGTCGACCCCTCCGCGTTCACGCCTCCGTACGACCATGCCCTGTGCGCGGCGCTGGCCCGCGCCGGCGCGGAGGTCGAGCTGATCACAAGCCGGTTCGCCTATGGAGCCGTGCCGCCGCCCGACGGCTATGCGGTTCGGGAGCTGTTCTACCGTCACGCCGTGGGCGGCCCGGGTTCCAGGCTGCGGATCTTGGCCAAGCTGACCGAGCACGTGCCCGACATGCTCGGCTACCGCCGCGTGGCGGCCCGGGCCGACGTGGTGCATTTTCAGTGGCTCACCGTGCAACCGCTCGACCAGCATCTGCTGCCGCGGCGGCCGATCGTGTTGACGGCGCACGATCTGCTGCCGCGCGAGCCCCGCCCCGGCCAGGCGCGCGCACAGCGGCGCCTGTACGAGTCCGTCCCGGCGGTCGTCGTCCACTCCGAGTACGGGCGGGCGCGGCTGGTGGAGATCGCGGGAGTCGATCCGGCCAAGGTCCACGTGATCCACCACGGCGCCTTCGAGCATCTCACCCGGATCCGCGACGAGGTCCCGCTGCCGCCCGAGCTGGCTTCAGTCGAGGGGCCCGTGGTCCTGTTCTTCGGGTTGCTGCGACCGTACAAGGGCGTGGACGTGCTGCTCGAGGCGTGGAGAGGGATCACCGGGGCCGAGCTCTGGATCGTCGGCCGGCCGCGGATGGAGATCGAGTCGCTGCGAGCGGCGGCACCGCCCAACGTCCGCTTTGTCCCGCGTTTCATCTCCGACGCCGAGCTGCCGGCGTTCTTCCGCCGTGCCGATGTCGTAACGCTCCCCTACAAGCGGACCGAGCGCTTCGACCAGTCCGGCGTGCTCTCGACCGTGCTGGCCTTCGGGCGTCCGGTGATCGTCAGCGACATCGGCGGCTTCGGGGAGGTGGCCGACCTCGGCGCGGCGGAGCTGGTGGCGCCCGATGACCCCGGGGCGCTTCATACCGCCTTGGCGAGGCTGGTGGCCGACCCGGGCGCCCGTGAGCGGCTGGCGGCTGCAGGTCGTGCGGCCGCTGCCGGCCCCTATTCATGGGACGCCGCGGCCCGGCAGACAATCTCGGTGTATCGATTGATTTCGGGCGTCTGACCGGTCTCGGGGGATAATCTGCACATTGGGTCGCCGCTGCCGGAGCGGCTGGCGAGTCCATCGAGCGCGGAGAATTGCCAGTGCCACAGGGAGACGGTCGGCTGGACGTCGGTTCCGTCGTCGCGGGATATCAGATCGATGCGCTCATCAGCCGAGGCGGGATGGGCGTCGTCTACCTGGCCACGAACGTGGCCCTCGGCAAGCAGTATGCGCTCAAGGTGCTGGCCCCGGAGCTGGCCGACGACGAGGGCTACCGGGAGCGGTTCCGGCGAGAGATGCGCCTCGCCGCGTCGCTTCATCACCCCAACGCGGTCAGCATCCACTACGCGGGCGAGCAGGACGGGATGCTGTTCCTGGCCATGCAGTACATCGATGGGACCGATCTCCGCGAGGTGATCAGACGCGATGGCGCGCTCGAGCCCCAGCGGGCGGTGGCGCTGCTCGCTCAGATCACGTCTGCGCTCGACGCCGCCCACGAGAAGGGTCTCGTGCACCGGGACGTCAAGCCGGCGAACGTGCTGATCAGCATCGAGGGCGGCGAGGAGCATGCCTACCTGACCGACTTCGGGATCGCCAAGCGGCTCGACACCCGGGCTGCCTTCACCGCCGCGGGCGCCGTTCTCGGCACGGTCGACTACATGCCGCCCGAGATGATCACCGGCGAGGGTGGCGACGCCAGTGCCGACATCTACGCGGTCGGCTGCGTGTTCTTCCAGATGCTCACCGGCAGGGTGCCGTTCGATCGTCCCAACACGGCGGCGACGATGTTCGCCCACGTCTACCAGGAGCCGCCGGCACTCCGCGACCTGCGCGGCGACCTGGATCCGGCGCTCAACGCGGTCGTGACCAAGGCGATGGCCAAGGATCCCGTCGCGCGCTACCGGTCGGCCGGCGACATGGCCCGTGACGCCGCCGCGGCGCTCGAGGGCCGGCGCTACACGGGCGCCCCCACCGTCGTCGCCACCGGCGAGGCCAGCATCCGCGATCTCAGTCGCTCCGCCGCCGAGACCACCGAGGCCCCGCTGCCCGAACTCACGCGGGCGCCCGAGGTCACCGGCGCCCCCGCCGAGGTCACAGGCGCCCCCGAGACCACGCGCGCGCCCGAGACCACGCGGGCGCCCGAGCTCGTGCCCCAGCGGGTGGATCCGGGGCCTGATGGCATCGCTACCGGCACGGCCGCCGCGGCGGGCGCTGCTGCCGGCGCTGCTGCCGTGGCTGAGCCTCAGCCCGAGCCTGCGCGCGCGGCGGCCAGACCCCGGGAGCAGTCCCTCGCCGCCCGCTATCGGTGGCCGGCGGCGCTGGTGATCGGGATCGCGGTCGCGGCGGGACTCGTGGCGCTGATCGTCTCCGGGTCACCGGGCAGCAAGCACGGCGCCGCCGCCTCGATCTCGGTGCTGGCGTCGACGGTGCTGGCGCCCGTCCCCACCAACCGCGTCCACGGCGACGGCAACGCGACCGTGAGGCTGAACGGTGACGTGGCGACCGTCATCGTCGACACCAACGGCCTGCTCGACGGTGCTCCGCATGCGCTTCACATCCATGCCGGCGGCCTCGGCCAGTGCCCGCCCGCCGCGGCTGCGAGGCATCACAACGGGAACCTCTCGATCAGCACGACGGATGGGATCAAGTTCTACGGCAGACCCCAGGTGGCGCTCACCACGACCGGTGACACGAGCCCGAAGAGCATCATCGACTTCACCCGCTACCTGTCGGTGGGGAACATCCGCTACACGCGGACGATCACGCTCAGCCCCACGGTGGCCGGCGAGATCCGCGACCGCAACGCGGCGATCGTGGTGCACGGGATCGACTACAACGGCAACGGGATCTACGACAACGTGCTCGATCGCAGCGAGCTGAGCAACAGCCTGCCGGGCGAGGCCACCGCACCCGCCCTGTGTGGCGTGCTGGCTCCGCAGACGACCGCGTCGGTCGACTCGGGCGACCGCGGTGCGGTCGTGATGACCGCCTCGCTGTATCCGTACAACCCGCTCACGGATATCTCGGCCGGCGCCGCGCTCCTGTGCCATCTGGTGTTCGCCGCACCGCCCGCCGCCAGCGGGCGCCCGAATCCCGAAACGGGCACCCGGGCCACCGCGACCTGAGCAAACGGCGACAATCCGGGCGCCATGACCGCGCTCGTGATCGCCTTCTGGGTCTCTGCCGGGCTGCTGCTCTATGCGCAGGCCGGCTACGCCGTGCTGCTGGCGCTGCTCGGCCGTTTGCGCCCGTCCCGCTCGCCCGCCCCGGAGCCGTCACCACCACCACCGGTCTCGGTCGTGGTCGCGGCGTACGCCGAGCAGGAGGTGATTGAACACCGGGTGCACAACCTGCGCGGCCTCGACTATCCCAGCGAGCGGCTGGAGCTGATCGTGGCCTGCGACGGATCGCCGGATCAGACGGCCGAGCGGGCACGGCGGGCAGGTGCCGACGTCGTCCTGGAGCTGGAGCGCGGCGGCAAGATCCGCGCCCAGGATGCCGCCGTCCAACGCGCCGGCGGTGAGATCGTGGCCTTCTCGGATGCGAATGCGATCTGGGAGTCAGGCGCGCTGCGGCGGCTGGTCGCGCCATTCGCCGACCCGCGCGTGGGCTACGTGTGCGGAGACGTCCGCTTCGTCAACGAGCAGGGCACCAACCAGGAGGGGCTCTACTGGCGCTACGAGATGGCGCTGCGCATGCGCGAGTCGCGGCTGCGGTCGGTAACGGGCGGCAACGGCGCGATCTACGCCACCCGTCGCGAGGCCTACCTGGTGGTGGACCCGATCATGGGCCACGACCTCTCGTTCCCGTTCAACATGGTCAAGCGCGGATGGCTCGCGGTCTACGCGCCGGATGCCCGCGCGACGGAGAAGATGGTGCCGACGATCGAGAGCGAGTTCGCTCGCAAGCGGCGGATGATGAGTCACACCTGGCCGATCGTGCTCCGCGGCGGCATGCTCTCGCCGCGCGGCTACGACCCGCTGTACGCGCTGATGATCGTCTCCCACCGCGTGCTGCGCTACGCGACGCCGTTCCTGCATCTCATCGCCCTGGCCACGAGCATCGCGCTGCTCGGCTACGGGTGGGTGTACGTGCTCGCGTTCGCCCTGCAGGTCCTGCTGCTGGCCGCCGCGCTGGCAGCAGGTGTCCTGCCGGCTCGACCGCTGCTCGTTGCGCGGTATTACGTGCTGACCACGGCTTCGCTCGTCGCGGGACTGTGGGACTGGCTGCGCCGCGGGACGGAGGCGGGCTGGGAGCCCGCGGAGGGGACCCGGTGAGCCCGGCGTCGGCGACGGTCAAGCGGGTGCTCGACCTGGCGGTCGCCGCCGTCGTGTCGGTGCTCTCGGCGCCGATCGTCGGGGCGCTGGCGCTGGCGGTGCGGCTCGAGTCCCGCGGCCATCCGATCTACCGGCAGACCCGCGTGGGCAAGGACGGAGAGCAGTTCTCGATCTACAAGCTGCGCACGATGGTCACCGGGGCCGAGTTCACCGGCGCCGGCCTGGCCATCGACAAGGGGGACTCCCGCATCACCCGGGTGGGCGCGTTCCTGCGTCGCTACTCACTCGACGAGCTGCCGAACTTGTGGAATGTCCTGCGCGGCGAGATGTCGATCGTCGGGCCGCGCCCCACGGTTCAGGTCCAGGTCGACCAGTACACCGATCGTCAGCGCGGCCGGCTGGCGGTGAAGCCCGGGATCACGGGCTGGGCGCAGGTGAAGGGACGGGCGTCGCTGCCATGGCCCGAGCGAATCGAGCTCGACATCTGGTACGTGGAGCACGCCTCTGTGGGCCTGGACGCCGAGATCCTGGCTCGCACGGCGCGAATGGTGCTGAGCGGACACGGCCTCTACAAAGGGGAGACAGGCGGATGGCAGCCACCGAACGAGACATAGGCGTTCTGCTGACCGGGGTGGGCAAGCGCTACGACATCGTGTCGGCGTTCGCGCAGCACGCGATCGTGGTCGCCGCCGACCCCAATCCGCTGGCGCCGGCCCAGTACGCCGCCGATCACCGGTGCCCGGTGCCGCGAATCGACGACCCCGGATATGTCCCTGAGCTGCGCCGGCTGTGCGACCGCCACAACGTCGGCGCGGTGGTCCCGCTCACCGATCTCGACATCGAGGTGCTCGCCCATGCCCGCGTCGCGGGCGAGCTGCCGGCGCTCGTCCCGGGCCCGGAAGCGGCAAGGCGCACGTTCGACAAGTACGAGGCGCACCTGCTGCTGGGACGGCTGGGGCTCCCATCCCCGCCCACGGTGCTTCCGGGCGAGCCGGTCGACAGCTATCCCGTGATGGTCAAGCCGCGCCAGGGATCGGGGGCGCGCTCGATCCATCGCGCCGACGATCAGCGCGCGGCCGAGTTCTTCGTCGACTACGTCGATGAGCCCACGATGGTGCAGAAGCTGATGGATGGGCCCGAGTTCTCGATCGACTGTCTCTCGGATCTCTCGGGACGCTGCCTGAACGCCATCCCCAGGACGATGATCGAGTCGCGAGGCGGCGAGTCGATCAAGGGCACCGTGATCGCTGACCCAGAGCTGATCGAGCTTGGCCGTCGCGTCGTGGAGGCGCTGGAGGTGCGCGGACCGTGTACGGTCCAGGTGTTTCGCGATGCCGGGATCGGCCTCGGGATCACCGATGTGAACACGAGGTTCGGGGGAGCCTTCCCGGGTCCGATGTACGCGGCGCTCCCCGGCCGCACCTACCCCGAGCTGATCGTCAGGATGGCGCGGGGCGAGGAGATCGCACCGCACCTGGGTGAGTTCCGCGCCGGTGTCACGTTCACTCGTTACTTCTGGCAGCTCGAGCTCGACGAGCGGATGGCCCCGACGGGCCGGGACATCGTCGACCCACCTGGTCCTCCGGCCCCGCGGTGACGGCGCCCGGCCCCACAGCGGGGGGCTGGTAGGAGCGGCTGGGCGGGCCCAACCGGCCAACCGGCCAACCGGCCAACCGGAATCGCGTTATCCGGACAGATGGCCACAAGCTCGCTTTTCGGCGGCCGAGCGCCCATAATGCAGCCATGGCAGCGAGCGCGGTGCCTAGGCTGGCACCGGTTGGGGTTGGAGGGGCGGCCTCGCCGAGGCTGCTGCGTTTGGCGTCCGACGATCGGCTCATCGCTCTCATCCGGGTCGGCAATCGCGCGGCGTTCGAAGCGGCCTACGACCGCCATCACCGCTCGATCCTCTCCTTCTGCCGCCACGTGCTCGGCTCGACCGAGGAGGCCGAGGACGCGGTTCAGCACACGTTCCTGGCTGCCTATAACGACCTCTTGTCCTCGGACAAGCCGATCCACCTGCGCGCGTGGCTGTTCACGATCGCCCGCAACCGCTGCTATTCGACGCTTCGAGCTCGCCGCGAGCATCCATCCGCCGAGCTCGTGGAACCGGTCACCGAGGGCCTCGCGACCCAGGTCCAGCGGCGCCAGGACCTCCGTGATCTCGTTGGCGATCTCGGACGACTGCCCGACGACCAGCGGGCGGCGCTGGTGCTCGCCGAGATGGACGCGCTCAGTCACGAGCAGATCGGCGCCGCCCTCGGCGTCCCGTGCGAGAAGGTGAAGGCGCTCGTGTTCCAGGCCCGCGAGTCACTCGTCGCCAGCCGCAACGCCCGTGACACCGACTGCGTCGAGATCCGCAAGCAGCTCGCGACGATGCACGGCGGCGCGCTGCGCCGAGCCAGCCTTCGCCGCCACCTGCGTGACTGTGCCGGTTGCCGCGACTACCGCAAGAAGATCGATCTTCAGCGGCGAGCGCTGGCCGTGATCTTGCCGGTCGCGCCGACGATCGCGCTCAAGGAGGGTGTGCTCGGTGTCGCGATCGGTACGGCCGCCGGCGCGGGCGCGGCCGGTGGCGGAATGCTGGCGGGCTCGGCCCTGAAGGGCTTCACGGTCAAGGGACTGATCGTGGCCGCGGCGGCCGGGATCGGCACGGCCGGGACGATCGTGGCCACGCAGGATTCCCGTCTCGTGCCCATCCTTCCGAGTCACCCGGCCCGTACCGGTCCGGGCGCTTCCCGCGCCGTCGGGCCCACCTCCGGGGGCGGCCCGGTGGCCAGCGCCCGGAGCTCGGCTGCGGTTCTCTCGACATCCCCGGCGGTGATCGTGAGCGCCGGTGGTGCGCGCAGGTCCGCGGCGGCGACGAGCTCGGTGCTCAATCCCTCCGTGCCGGTGGTCGCCGGCGTCTCGCCCCAGCGGTCCGGCCCCTCGAGGCCGCTCCGGACCGCCAAGACGGCCCACCCACCCGTACCCGCCCCGGCTCCCATGCCCGCTGTCGTCGTAGCGGCTCATCCCGTGCCCGCGGCCACGATCCCGTCCGCGGCCACGATCCCGTCCGTCACGGGCGGCCCGGCCCGGCCGTTCCTCG
>JADGPN010000422.1 GCA_017882465.1 Solirubrobacteraceae bacterium | reverse complement strand
CAGGCAGCGATCCCAGTCCTCCAGCGCCGCCTGCAGATCCCGAACCAAACTCCGGTGGTTCTGAGCGAGCTCCGGCTGACACAGCGCGCAGTTGCCAGCTCGTCAAGGAGTTCAAGCGGGTCCGCAACAAGAACGCGATGCTGCACCGGATCGCCGAGGTGTCGCTGCGCAGCCCCAAGGAGCAGGTCGAGACGGTGATCTACCCCGTCGTCGGCGGCGTGAAGGGCCGCACCGATCTCATCGACGAGCACAAGGCGCGCTCCCGCGCGTACGAGCGGGAGAAGCGCAAGGTGTTCCGCTCTCCTACACCAACCACTACCGAACCGGGCTGATCAAGCTGCTGCGGCTGCTTGAGTTCCGCTCCAACAACGCGGAGCATCAGCCGGTGCTCGACGGGCTGAAGCTGATCCTGCGCTTCGCGGACTCGAAGACCGAGCTCTACCCGCTCGAGGTGCCCGTCGTCCTCGACGGCGTCGTGAAGGCCGACTGGCGCGAGTTCGCGACCTCGACCGACCACCGCGGCCGTCAGCGGGTCGTGCGAATCGTCTACGAATGCTCCGTGCTCGAGGCGCTGCGCGATGTTCCGCGCTCGCACGCCAAGCGGCCCCCGGTGCTGGGATGGGCGCGCGGGCGGGTTCGCTCGTGTCCGTGCTTGGGTAACTTTCCTGTGCATGGCTGATCAAAGCTCCGCTGCCGACGAGTACGCGATCCTCCAGGAGATCACCGCGCCGCTGACGATGCTCCCTGATGATCCGGTCGCGATTGTTGCCGATGTTGATTTCCCGGTCGTCATGCGCGGCTACGACCGCGTTGCGGTCGACGCTTATGTCAAGCGGATGAGCCAGCTCGTGGCCGAGCTCGATGCCGGGCGCTCGCCCGAGGACGCGATCCGCCGCGCGATTGAGCGGGTGGGGGAACAGATCTCCGGGATCCTTCAGCGCGTCCACGACACGGCCGCGCAGGTCACGGCCGGGTCGCATGCCGAGGGCGAGGACAGGCTCGAGGTTGCCCGTCAGGAGGCCGCGCAGATCGCGGCCGCGGCGGGGCAGCGGCTGAAGGATCTGGACGCTGACACCGACCGGATCTGGGCCGAGCGGCTCCGGCTCATCGAAGACTCGCGCGAGCTCGCCGGTCAGCTGATCGCGCTGACGAAGTCAGCGACTGAGCGCTTCCCGCCTGCCGAGCCGGAGGTGACGGTTGAGCCCGAAGTGGGAGCAGAACCGCGTGCGGTCGCGGAGCTGTGGGCGGCGGCAGCAGGCCATGCGGCCGACCACAATGTGACGGGGGTGCGAACGCCGGTCGGGCTGGCTCGGGACGCTCCGCCGCCGGAGGAGGAGGAGCGCCCTCCGACGCGCTGACCGGTCGAGCCGCACGACCGACAAAGTCCACGGCGCACGAAGGACCAAACGCGCAACAACACGGACCGGTGCAAGCGGCGGCAGAACTTAAGAAATCGAGGCGGGTTGCGCGCCTCATCAGCGCGCCCATGCAACATGTCGACCGTGGCACGAGCCCCCCTTCCCCTCCATAGCCACCATCATCGAGCATGAATGGCGCGCTGCTCGTAGAACCCCCAGGTGCGCCTGACTCTGCGGTTGAGTAGCTAGCCCCGCTTCATCGCGCCGATGCTCACGCAGATGCCCGGTTCGGCACGAGTCGACAGTGCACGACGATCCGGTCCTCGTCGTGCTTGTGGAAGCGTACGTGGGTGAAGAACTCGCGCGTTCCGTGGTCGCCGAACGAGGCGTGGGAGAGCGCGTCCTCGGCTTCAGGGCCTGCGCACGTCTCGATGTCGTCTGCGTCGATGGTGCTTGTTGTGCCGCGCGAGCGTGGTGAATCGGCGCACCGCAGTCGCTGGCGCGGGCAACCGGGCCGTATCGCGAGTTCATCGCCGCCCAGCGGCCAAGCTTGAGAACCCGGCTCGACAAGTGGGGGTCGCTGCCGGAGAGGATGCGCGAGCACGCGCCCGCTTTCACGGAGCGCTGGGTGCCTGCGGCGCCCGGCGACGACGCAATTCTCGTGCACGGTGACATTCACTCTGACCATCTCTACGGCGCCGGTGAGCCGGCTCCCGTGCGCGCTGATTGACTTCGGCGATGCGCGCGCGGGCAACGCGTTCTACGAGCTCGGCGCGCTGCAGATGGGGATGTTCGACGCCGACCGTGGCCAGCTCGCCGCGTTTCTCGACGGCTACGGCTGGGATACCGGGGACGGTGCGGCGTTCGCGCGCGGCGCGCTCGCGACAGCGCTGCTGCACGACTTCGACCTGTTCTCAGAGCACCGCGCCCTTCTTGCCGGCGCGAACGACCTGGACGCTCTTGCCGAGTTACTGTTCGCGCCCTGACGAGCTCGGCCCAGGCTCTACGCCGGCATTCACAGCCTCACACGATGGCGAGCTGACTCGGCAAGGGCGAGCGGCAACGGCTTCTCGCATGCCAGTCTCACCGGCAATCTCCTCGCGCCCTCTCGCGATGCCGGCTGCGGGACGGCTGCGACCGTTTTCCTCGTCCGGGTCATGAGGTGGCGGCATCCGCACGCAACGTTCGGTTCGATGTATGATGCCGCGCGGCGGCAACGAATGGCGCCGGGGACCGACTGGGAGGGAAACATGCACAGGTGGATTGCCAGGATGGCTGGCCTCGGCGGCGTGTGCGCGGTATCGTTCGCGCTCGCACCGACGGCGAGCGCCGCGACCAAGACGGTGTACGCGGGACTGCCTAAGGGGGCGGCGAAGAAGGTGCTGCTGACGTTGCCGCGCGCCGAAGGCCTGGCGGTCAAGGGCGCAAACCCCGATGCCAACGCCTTCACCATCCCGAAGGTCACGATTCACGCCGGCGACAGCGTCCAATGGAACGGTCTCGCCGCCAACTTCCACACGGTCGACCTGCCGGGCGCCAGCGGCCAGGACCTGCCGCTGTTCGTGGCCGACCCAGCGCACCTCATCGCGGGGGCCAACGACGCCGCCGGCAACCCGTTCTGGTTCAACGGGCAGCCCACGCTCGGCTTCGACCCGCTTCTGTTCTCGGCCACGGGCGGCCACGTCTATGACGGCAGCAAGCGCGTGGACTCGGGCCTGCCGGCCGGGACCTCGGCCAAGCCGTTCACGGTGAAGTTCACCAAACCGGGAACCTACGTGTACTTCTGCGACGTGCACGCGAACATGAAGGGCATCGTCGTCGTGCGCCCCCGCAGCGCGACCGTGCCCTCCGCCAAGCAGGACGCCGCGACACTGAACGCCGTTCTCAAAGCTGACATCCGCTCAGCCGTGAAGCTCACGAAGGTCAGCATCCCGGCGGACACCGTCCAACTCGGACGGGCCGACGGGAAGGGCATCGAGTTCTTGAAGATGTTCCCGGCGACCCTGCGGGTCAAAGCGGGCACGACCGTCACGTTCACGATGGCGCGCGGAACCCGCGAAGTCCACACTGCGGCGTTCGGGCCCCCGAAACTGCTGACGGCCCTGTCGAACTCGCTCGGAGGCCCTGCGCCCAGCCAGCAGGCGCTGTTCCCGAGCGACAGCCCCGCGCTGGGCCCAATCCAACTCAGCCCGACCGCGCACGGGAACGGGTTCGTGAACACCGGAGCGCTCGATGCGGACTCAACGACGCCGAACCAGGCGTCCAGCCGAATCAAGTTCACCGCACCCGGCACATACAAGTTCATCTGCCTGATTCACTCGTTCATGCACGGGACCATCGTCGTGAAGTGAACTTCCCCCGCAACGCTGGAGCTCGGGCCAACCCCCGCTCGGGTTCCAGCGTTCATCGCACGCAGGCCCGCAAGGCTGGAGGGGCCGCTCCGCCCGCGCTCCAGCGTTCATCGCAGGCCCGCAAAACCTGGAGCCCGGGCCGCTGCGCTGCGCCCCGGGCTCAAGCGTTCAGGCGACAGTTCTCAAACGCTTGACCGTGACGCGCTTGGTCGGGTCGCTCGCCATGCTCATGGAACACTAACGTTGAGCGTTGCCACGCCGGACTGCGCGGCCAACAGCCGGCGAAAAGAAAATGCCTGCATTGCGACGTGCCGCTGGCGGATCGGCATGCAAT
>JADGPN010000421.1 GCA_017882465.1 Solirubrobacteraceae bacterium | reverse complement strand
CCGGCGTGTTCTGGCCCGCCTACGCGCTCGAGCTGGTGCGCAACGCGGTGTTCAGGGTGCGGTAGGGGTCGCACCCGCTCCCCCGGTCTTGATGCACCGGATCTTGACCTGCCGAAAGTGACAAAGCCGGTCGGCCCCGGGGCGTTGGGCCAGAGCGCCCGCCCCGCACGCCTATCGCGTTCTAACCGTTTATCAGCAATCGCCAGTTATGGCGAGCGATTTGCCAGCAAGCTTCGCAGAACGAGTTCAGCGCCATGACAACACCCAACGAGCCGGACTCGTTCGTGGGTTACGGCTCCTCCACGATTTGAGTGGGCCGCACGCGCCCTCTCACGATGTCGGAACGCAGCGGCGCGATCGGACGCGACGGCGACGCCTGGGCGCGCCTCCTGACCGCAATGGCCCCTCCTCGATGCCTGTTGGTCGACCCTCGGGTGCATTTGCGCTGCAAAGACGGGCATCGAAGGGGGTGGATGGGGCGCTACTCAGTCGCGCGCGGACGCTGTCCGCGGGAGCTGCAAGCCTACGACCCGGCTTCACGCCGATACAGTCTTCGGGTCGGGAGCTGGCTGCCAGCCCACGCGGATCGTGGAGGAGCCTGGGTTACCCGTAGAGCGAGATTGGGCGTCCTCTCCGGGATACCGCCCCGTTGCCGGTGTATTGGCCCAAATCGACCCGAATCGCATCCTGTAACCGCTGCTCAAATCGCACGATTGGCCCGCCATCGCGGGCTTTCCGCACGACCCTCAGAGAACTGAACGCCGACCACCGCGCCGCCTCCCCAAAGCGCACCGCGTGCGGCCGGCGACCGAGGAGGAGCCAGTCGAGAATCAGCAGCCCCGCGATCAGGGCAAGCGTAGCGGCCCAACCCGCCACGGTTACGTGCAGCATCGAGCGCTCCCGCACGCCCCCGGTCATGCGTGCCGAAGCAGCCGCAGCGCGGGTACCCGGCGGCTACGGTTCGACAAGGCCGCGGCGGATCGCGTACCGCGTGAGCTCGACGCGGTCGTGCATGCCGAGCTTCTCCAAGATGTTCGCCCGGTGACGCTCGACGGTCTTCTCGCTGATTACCAGCCCGTCGGAGATCTGCTTGGTGCTGAAGCCCTCGGCGATCAGCTTCACCACCTCCTGCTCACGGGCGGTGAGCGGCTCCTCACGCAAGGGCTGATCGGTCCGCGCGCGCTGCAGATAGTCCCGGATCAATGGCGTCATCGCCCCCGGATACAGAAATGGCTCACCGCGCATCGCCGCCCGGCACGCCTCCACGAGGTCGCGGTCGACGACCGTCTTGAGCACATACCCGGAGGCGCCGGCCTTGAGCGCCTCGTAGAGGTACTGCTCGTTTTGATGCATCGAGAGGATCAAGATCCGCAAGCCGGGCCGCCGGCGGTGAAGCTCGCGGACGGCCTGCAGACCAGTCATCCTGGGCATCGAGATATCGATGATCGCAAGGTCGATGTCCTCCTGGAGCGCGCGCTCGACAGCCTGCGCGCCATCGCCGACCTCGGCCACGACCTCGAGGTCCGGCTCGGCGTCGAGCACCAGCCGCAGCCCCCGACGCACCACCGCATGATCGTCTGCAAGCAAGATCCGCGTCTTCAGCGGTACCGGGGTCATCGCTCAGCCTCGAGGAGCACGTCGAGGCGAACCACGCAACCAGTCCCCGAGGAGTCGTTGGTGACCTCGAGCGTGGCGCCGATCAGCTTTGCGCGCTCGCGCATCCCGCGCATGCCGGTACCCGGCACATGGTCAACTGCCAGCCCCTTACCCTGGTCTCGAACCGTGAGCACCAGACGGCCGTCTTCAATGTCAAGCCTGAGCTCAGCATGGTCGCTGCCCGAGTGGCGCACGACGTTCGTGAGCGCTTCCTGAGCAACCCGGTAGACGACCAGCTCGACCTCCGGCGCCAGCTGCGCCATCTCCGGTGCGATCCGCTCGACAACCTCGAGCGCCGAGCGCTCCGCGAACCGCTCGCCCAGCACCGCCAAAGCACTCACAAGCCCGAGATCGTCGAGCGCTTCCGGTCGCAGCTCGATCGCGATCCGGCGAACATCCTCGAGACTCGCCCGCACCTCGTCCTGGACGTCGACCACGTCCGACCGCAGCTCGGCAGGAACTCGAGCCTGCAGCCGTGAAAGAACGAGCAGCACCGCGGTCAATTCCTGCCCGACCTGGTCGTGCAACTCCCGGGCGATCCGCAGCCGCTCCGCCTCCTGCCCGGCGAGAACCCTGCCCGTCGCCTCCCGCCGCTCCGCCTCCAACCGCTCAAGCATCTCGTTGAACGTCAGCGCAAGCTCTCCCGCCTCCGAAGTCGGGTCCGCACCGGGCATCCGCTCACCAGGACCGGCAAGGTCAACACGACGCGCCAGCGCCGTCAGCGCCTGCAACGGGCGGACGACACGCCGCAGCAAATACAGGTTCACAAACACGACCAGCGCCAATGCAGCGACCAGCACGACCACCTCCTCGTTGATCGCAAACGAGGAAATCTTGTGAGGAGCGAGCACGACGATCGTCACCGCGACGGCGGCAATCAGCAGCAACGCGTTCATCCCCGCCACGCGTTCAAACAACGGCAAGTAGCGCCGCTGGCGCTTTCTCACACGTCTCAATGTCTCAGCGCTCATCAAAGGCTACGCAGACGCGGCCGCAACCAACAGCCCACTTGACGCTAAATCATCGCAGCTCAACTACCTGCCGTTCCGCGACAGAATCTCCGGTGACGCCGGCGACTCCTGCCGAACGCGTGCGCCTCCGTAGGGCACCGCTCATCGAGCATCAACCACGGACCGCCTCCCACCTCGACGCGGGGTCGTCGGCTCTACGTCCATGGCCTCGAGCTTGCGCAACATCTCCCACAGACGCGACTCCAAGCCGGCGCAGGAGATACCTAGTGTTTGCGCGATCTCGACTGGCGAAATCGCCGCCAGCAGCATGCCAAAGATCGCCTGCTCCATCTCCTCAAGCCGCCGGCGCATCACCTCCGCCAGCTGCCACGGGACCGCCGGCAACACTACGCGCCCGTCAGCCACGCTTCGAATCGCGTCGGACAACTCCGATCCCAACCCGCCCTTGCTCACCAGCCCATCAGCCTCAGCCACGACGGCCGCAGCCGTGAGCAGCCCGTCGGAGTAGGCCGAATAGATCACAACCCGTGGCGGCTCGGGCAGACGCTTGAGCTTCCGGCTCAACCAAAGCCCATTACGTCCACCCAGCTGGTAGTCCACCACCGCGACATCAACCCGCGCGTGCTCCGCGACAGACATCGCCTCCTCCGCCGAACAGACGGTGGCGATCACCCGGAAATCCAGCTGATCCTCCAACAGCTCACGCAACCCCCTGCGCACCGCTGGATGATCGTCCACCACAAGCAGGCGTATCTGCTCCACGGTCGCGAGCGCAGCACTCTCACTCCCCAGCCCCCGGCCAGCGTGTTCCGCAACGGCAATCATCAGTCCTCCAAAGTCGAATGTGCCACCCAAGAGTGCTAGCCGGGAGCCACGAACAGAATGGGTAGGCGCCCCCATCTTCCATGCCACGTCAGCGGCCGGTTGGACCAAGAGATGGGGGCTCCTCTCCATTCCCACACCCACTCAACACCGCCAGCCTAGGGTCACCGCGTACAACAGCACCACCCACGGCCGATGCCGCGGCGGCCAGCCCGGACAGACGGAGGACGTACTGCACACGCCAGCCTCAGCCGAGACGGCGATCGAAGACATGCTCGCGCGTCAGGTGGACTTCAACGAGATCGAGGACTTCATCGAGCTGCTGCCAAGCTCCGAGGAGCACCGCTCCGCTCTGTGGCTCTGGGCCTGGTCCAGCCAGCCACCAAGGCGCCTCGACGCCATCCAGCTAAAGAAACACGCAGGGTCGCGTTGACCCTTGGGCCGGGAGGGAGCTGGGGCGTGTCGCCATTCCACTGGGCCGCCCCGGCTGGCAGGCCCGCGTGTCTATTCTAAGGAAGCACGCCATGCCACGTGCTGCAGACGATCGAGCCGTCAACCACTGTGCGGGAGCCGGTTACACCATGCGGCGTCGCCGTA
>JADGPN010000012.1 GCA_017882465.1 Solirubrobacteraceae bacterium | reverse complement strand
GGATGGTCGACGTCCCCGACAGACCGCTGGTGAGCATCTTCCTGCCCGATCGACTGGAGCTGATCAAGGGGCCGCCGGCACTCCGGCGTGGGCATCTGGACCAGCTCGTCGCGGCGCTGTGGCCCGCGCGCGTGGGCACTCGCCGCGCTTACGGGCAGGCGTTGGCTCAACGCAATGCGTTGCTGAGCCGGATTCGCGTCGGCCGCGGAGGCCGCGAATCCCTGTCCACCTGGGATGCCCAGCTCGCCGGGCACGGCATCGCCCTGATGGCCGATCGCTCACGCGCAGTGCAGGAGCTGCTGGATCCATTCACCCGCCTGTGCGGCGGCCTGGGCCTGGACGGAGAGCCGTCGCTGGCCTACCGCCCGCGCTCCCGCGCCCGGGCGCCGGAAGAGCTGGCGGCCGAGCTCGCCGAGCGGGTGGAGGGAGATCTGGAACGCGGCTTCACCGGGCACGGCCCGCATCGGGATGAGCTGGCGATGTTGAGGTCCGGGCGCGAGCTGCGCGCCTACGGCTCGCAGGGCCAGCAGCGCCTGGCCCTCCTAGCCCTGCTCCTGGCCGAGCGCGAGGCGATAGCGTCGAGCCGGATGGCGCCCCCGATCATGCTGCTCGACGACGTGATGAGCGAGCTCGACCGAGAGCGCCGTCACGCCCTCGTCGATCTGCTGCGCACCGGCAGCGGGCAGTCGGTGATCACCACCACCGACCTCGAGCATGTTCCGCATGCGTCGGCGCCCGGCGTGACCCGTCTGGCGGTGTCGGCCGGCCGCGTGCTCGAGGAAGCGGTGGCGGCGTGACCTCGCACCGTCGTGGCCCCCGCCCGGCCACCTTCGCGATCGAGCGGATCCGCGATCAGCTGGCTCCCGACACGCTGCTCGCCGAGGCCCAGCGCGAGTGGCCGAGAGCGGTGGGAGAGTCGATCGCCGGGGAGGCGCAGCCGACCTCAGAGCGCGCCGGGGTGCTGACGATCTCGTGCTCCGCGTCGGTTTGGGCGCAGGAGCTCGACCTGATGGCGCCGGCAATCCTGGAGCGACTCAACGCGTCGCTTCAGCGCGGCAGGATCCAGCGACTCAGATGCGTCACGGCGCCGTTCTGACTCGGCGTGTTCAGGATCCCACTTTTTCCCAATTTGCAGGCAAATCACCGTCCCTCTGCGACGGGGTGGAGGGGGTCCTTGTGCTATCCTTCTGTACACCAACTTCCCACGCCCCGGCGCGCGGTATCCAGCGCGGACCCGGGGCGTCTCAATGTCATCGGAGGATCGTTGACAAAGGACAACGGCGCCTCGGGGCGCCCCAATAGAGAATCCAGCTACGACGCCCAGGACATCACCGTCCTCGAAGGCCTCGAGGCCGTTCGCAAACGCCCGGGCATGTACATCGGCTCCACCGGCCCGAGGGGCCTGCACCACCTCGTCTACGAGGTGGTCGACAACTCCGTCGACGAGGCCCTCGCCGGCTACTGCGACGACGTGACGGTGACCATCCACCCGGACAACTCGGTGACCGTCGCCGATAACGGACGCGGGATTCCCGTGGCCACGATGGAGAAGGAGCAGCGCCCGGCCGCCGAGGTCGTGCTCACCGTGCTTCACGCCGGCGGCAAGTTCGGCGACGGCGGCGGCTACAAGGTCTCCGGCGGACTGCACGGCGTCGGCGTGTCGGTGGTCAACGCGCTGTCCGAGCGGCTCGAGCTCGATATCCGCCGCGACGGTTACCGCTGGCGCCAGACCTACGAGCGCGGCAGGCCCCTCACCGACCTGGTCCGCGGCGAGGCCACGAAGGAGACCGGGACGACGATCACCTTCCTCCCCGACGCTGACATCTTCGAGACGCTGGATCTGGACTTCGCCACGCTCGAGGAGCGGATGCGCGAGACCGCGTTCCTCACCCGCGGTCTGCGGATCGCCCTGAACGACGTGCGCGCGGAGGGTCATAAGACCGAGTTCCGCTACGAGGGCGGGATCGTCGACTTCGTCTCCTACCTGAATGAGAACAAGGAGCCGATCCAGAAGAAAGTGATCTTCTTCTCCGGCGAGAGCGACGAGGGAGCGCTCGAGGTGGCGATGCAGTGGAACGCCTCCTACCAGGAGTCCGTCTTCTCCTTCGCCAACAACATCAACACCCACGAGGGCGGGTCGCACCTGTCCGGCTTCCGCTCGGCGCTCACCGGCGCCCTCAACAAGTACGCGCGTGACAAGGCGTTCCTGAAGGAGAAGGACGACAACCTGGTCGGCGAGGACGTTCGCGAGGGGCTCACCGCCGTCATCTCGGCCAAGCTCGCCGATCCCCAGTTCGAGGGCCAGACGAAGACCAAGCTCGGCAATCCCGGGATGCAGGGCTTCGTGCACTCGGTCGTCAACGCCCGGCTGTCGGAGTTCATGGAGGAGAACCCCAAGGACGCCAAGGACATCATCACCAAGGCGGTGCAGGCCTCCCAGGCCCGGTCCGCGGCCCGCAAGGCACGCGACCTGACCCGGCGCAAGTCCGTGCTGGAGAACTCACGGCTTCCCGGCAAGCTCGCCGACTGCTCGATCAAGGACCCTTCCCTGTCCGAGCTGTTCGTGGTCGAGGGCGACTCGGCCGGCGGCTCTGCGGTCGGGGCCCGCGATCGCAGCACCCAGGCCATCCTGCCGCTGCGCGGGAAGATCCTCAACGTCGAGAAGAGCCGTATCGACAAGGTGCTCGGCAACACCGAGATCCAGGCCCTGATCACCGCGATCGGGACTGGCGTGCGGGACGAGTTCGACCTCTCCAAAGCGCGGTACCACAAGATCGTCATGCTGACCGACGCGGACGTCGACGGCGCCCACATCCGCACCCTCGCGTTGACGCTCCTGTTCCGGGAGATGCAGCCGCTGATCGAGGCCGGCTACGTGTACATCGCCAAGCCGCCGCTGTACCGCCTCTCGAAAGGCAGCAAACACCGCTACCTCGAGCGCGAGTCCGAGCTCGAGGACATCCTGCTCGGCGACAAGTTCGAGCGGATCGAGGTGTTCGACAGATTCAACAAGCAGTTCAAGCTGACCGAGGCACGCTGGAAGCGGTTCAGCCGGCTGCTCAAGCAGTACGAAGGCTGGGCGTCGGCGCTGCGGGCCACGCACGGCCAGATGGTCGTCCACTTCCTGCAGGAGGCTCGCCTGCTCGAGGAGGGCATCACCGACTCCGCCGGCCTGCTGAAGCACATCACCAAGGCCGACGAGGACGGCGATGCCTACAACGCCGAGCTGATCAGCGAGACGCCCGAGGAGATCGTGGTACGCACGGTCGAGGCCTCCACCGGCCTGGCCAGCACCCACCACGTCCACCGCGGCGTGCTCGACGCCACCGAGTACCACCGGCTCACCGAAGTGCACGCCGAGATCGCCGAGATCGCCGGCACGCCTCCGTTCCAGGTCAAGCTCGGCGAGCAGACGAGCACCGCGCACAGCTTCGAGGAGCTGCGCGGCACGATCCTCGAGGTGGCCCAGAAGGGCGTCGACTACGTCCGCTTCAAGGGCCTCGGCGAGATGGATCCCGAGGAGCTGCGCGAGACGACCATGGATCCGGCCACGCGCACGCTGGTGCAGGTGACCGTCGAGGACGCCGCCGCCGCCGATCGCGTGTTCTCGATGCTGATGGGCGATCAGGTCGAGCCCCGCCGCGTGTTCATCGAGGAGAACGCTCGGCTCGTCAGCAACCTGGACGTGTAAGCGATGTCGACGATCGACACCATCGGCGGAGGGAACATCGAGCCGCGCGCGCTCGAGGACGAGATGCGCTCCGCGTATCTCGACTACGCGATGTCGGTGATCGTGGGCCGGGCGCTGCCGGATGTGCGCGACGGCCTGAAGCCGGTGCACCGACGCGTGCTCTACGTGATGAACGAGCTCGGCCTGCAGCCGAGCCGGAAGCACGTGAAGTGCGCGCAGATCGTCGGCGAGGTGATGGGCAAGTACCACCCGCACGGGGACGCGTCGATCTATGACACGCTCGTGCGCCTGGCGCAGGACTTCTCGATGCGCCACCCGCTCGTCGACGGACACGGGAACTTCGGCAACATCGACGGTTATGGCGCCGCCGCCATGCGCTACACCGAGGCCCGCCTCGATCGCCTGGCCACGGAGATGCTGCGCGACCTCGACGCCGACACCGTCGACTTCGCGCCGACCTACGACGGCACCCGGCAGGAGCCGGTGGTGCTGCCGGCGCGGTTCCCCAACCTGCTGGTCAACGGTGCGACCGGGATCGCCGTCGGCATGGCCACGAACATCCCCCCGCACAACCTGCGCGAGGTGATCGGGGCCACGGTGGCCTACATCGATGACCCGGGCATCGATGTCCACGGGCTGGTGCGCCACATCAAAGGCCCGGATTTCCCGACCGCGGGCACGATCCTGGGGCGGGAGGGCATCCGGGACGCGTACGCGACCGGCCGCGGCCGCGTACGCGTCCAGGCCAAGGCTCACATCGAGCCGATCGGCCAGGGCAAGGAGGCGATCATCGTCACCGAGCTGCCCTACCAGGTGCGCAAGGGCGGCGACGGCGGGCTGATCCTGAAGATCGCCGACCTCGTCCACGACAAGAAGATCCCGGAGATCTCCGATCTACGCGACGAGTCCGACCGCCACGGTATGCGGATCGTGATCGAGCTCAAGCGCGACGCGATCCCGAAGGTCGTGCTCAACAAGCTCTACAAGCACACGCCGATGCAGACCACGTTCGGCGTGAACATGGTCGCGCTGGTCGACAACGTGCCCCGCACGTTGTCACTGCGCGAGGTAATCGGCCATTACGTCGATCATCAGCGCGAAGTCATCGTGCGCCGGACCAAGGACGAGTTGGCCAAGGCCGAGGCACGCGCCCACGTGCTCGAGGGCCTGCTGATCGCGCTCGAGAACCTCGATGAGGTGATTGCGTTGATTCGCGGCTCGCGCGATCCCGCCACCGCCCGCGACGGCCTGGTCGAGCGCTTCGAGCTGACCGTGATCCAGGCCCAGGCGATCCTGCAGCTCACCCTGAGCCGGCTCACCGCGCTGGAGGCGGACAAGATCCAGAAGGAGCACGCAGACCTGACCGAGCGGATCAAGGAGCTGCGCGAGATCCTCGGCGACGAGGCGCTGGTCAACGGGCTGATCAAGGACGAGCTGACCGAGATCGCCAAAGCCTACGGCGAGCCGCGTCGCACCGAGATCACGCACGCCGAGGGCGAGATCGACATCGAGGACCTGATCGCCGATCAGCAAATGGTCATCTCGATCACGCACTCCGGCTACATCAAGTCGCTGCCGCTGTCGACCTATCGCCAGCAGCACCGCGGCGGGATCGGCGTCACCGGGATGGAGATGAAGGACGACGACTACATCGAGCACCTGTTCGTCACCTCCACCCACGACTACCTGCTCTTCTTCACCAACCGGGGCAAGGTCTACCGGCTGAAGGTGTACGAGCTGCCCGAGGCCTCGCGCACCGCCAAGGGCCGGGCGCTGGTCAACCTTCTACCATTGCGCGAGGGCGAGCGTGTCCAGTCCGTGCTCTCCACGCGCGATTTCACCGAGGGCAGGTACCTGGTGTTCGCGACCCGCAACGGGATCGTCAAGAAGACCGAGTTCCTGGCCTACAACACTCCGATCAAGGCCGACGGCATCATCGCGATCAACATCCGCGACGACGATGAGCTGATCGCCGTCCGCCGCACCAGCGGCTCCGACGACATCATCATGGTCTCGCGTTCGGGCCAGGCGGCCCGGTTCAGCGAGGACGCGGTCCGCTCGATGGGGCGCGACACGAGCGGCGTGCGCGGCATGAACGTCTCGCAGAAGGGCAACGCCGTACTGGCCATGGACGTCGCTCGTGACGACCAGGAGCTGCTCGTGGTGACAGAGAACGGATACGGCAAGCGCACGCCGATCCCCGACTATCCGGTCAAGGGCCGCGCCACGATGGGCGTCAAGACGATCGCGCTGACCGAGAACAAGGGCGCCCTCGCCGGCGCGCTGGTCGTCCGCGAGCACCAGGAGCTCGTGTTCATCTCCCAGAACGGCATGGTCCAGCGCACCTCGGTGCGAGGCATCAACCGCTATGGCCGAGCCTCGCAGGGCGTCCGCGTGATGAACATCCGCGACGACGACCAGGTGAGCGCCGTCGCCCTCGTCATCGAGTCCGAAGCCGAGACCGCCGCCCCCGTCCTCGAGGGCGCCGAAGTCCTCTCGGTCGACGACACCACCGGCACCAAGACCATCGACCTCGACGCCACACTCGACGACGAAGCGGGCGACCAGGGGGAGCTCGACGAGGCCACCGAGCCCGAGCCGGACACGGCCGAAGAGTAGCCACCTGGCTCGGACCCGGCCGCGAATACCCTGCCCCGAAGCGACGCCCGAGGTCAGGCTGCACCACCACCCTCTTTAAACCGCCCGCCGCGTTCGCTACTCTGCGAGATACCAGAGAAAGGAGGTGGTCCGACATTGTCTGACAGTTCTTGCGGGACCCTGGAGGTGTCCGGCCGCTAGGTCGGAGGCTGACCCCGCTTAGCGGAGTCCCCCCGAGACACCGTCGGTGGTGGGCGCCGGGATTAGTCCCTCCGGTACGTACCAAGTCCGCCCCGGAAAGCAGCCAGATGTCCGCGAAGGGCGCCCACGTCGAGGGCGCCCTTCGCCCGTTAAGGACGCGCCGAGTCCGACCGCTGACAGGTCACACCGCGGCCACCAGATGAACACACGGCTCCCGAGTCCTGGTCGTAGCGTGTCGCGGGCCGGATGGGGATGCCTCACCGCCGCTCGACCGCCGAGCGACGCCGGTAGCAGCAATTGCGTGCACCACCTGCCTCGCGCGGGTGGTGACTTCAGCTATCCAAAAATCTGGGGAGGGACCTATGAAGACAAGGCGCTCGATAAGACTCACGCGATCGCGGGCCGGCGCGGTGCTCGCCACCGGCGCGCTCGGGTGCGCAGCGACGGTGGGAGTGGCCGCCGCGGCCGGGATCGGGCCGTTCGGGAACGATCAGGTCGGTCAGCAGCTCGGCAACCGCATCCTGCTCCCGTCCAACCAGTGGATCTCGCCCGTGGGCGACCGCATACTGGTCACCAACGGCCGCATCACCGGAAGCACCGTGAGCCCCGACGGCAAGCACGTCGCGGCGCTCTCCTGGGAGAACTTCACCGGCTTCCTGTCGATCGTCGACCTGGGCAGCGGCAAGGCCGTTCAGCAGGTTGGCACCGGCAGCACGGGCGATCCCGTGATCGGGGACGGGACGGTCAGCCCCGACGGGCCGCTCTATTCGGCTGATGGAAAGACGCTGTGGTTCCCGCAGTCTGCCGACATCGTGCGCTTCGTCGTCGCCGCCGACGGGACGGTCTCGTCACCGACGGTGATTCCGCTCTCAGGGCCGAACGGCGATGCGCTCCCGTCCGGGATGGCGCTCTCCGCCGACGGCTCGAAGCTCTACGTCGCCCTGAACGGGAACAACACGCTCGGGGTCATCGACACCAGCTCGAACAAGCTGCTGAGCGAGATCCCGGTCGGTAACGCGCCGCGCCAGGTCGTGATCAGCGGCGATCAGGCCTTCGTCTCCAACGAGGGCGGCCGCCCGGCGACGGGCGGTGAGTTCACCAACCTCTCCGACGGCACGCCGATCGTCTCCGACAAGTCGACCGGAGCCGCGAACACGGGCACGGTGTCGGTCGTGGGCCTGGCCAAGGGCGCGCAGGTGGGGACGATTCCGGTCGGCCTCCAGCCGACCGCCTTGTATCTGCACGACAAGGCTCTGTTCGTGGCCAATTCCAACGACGACAGCGTGTCGATCATCGACACCGCCAAGCAGCAGGTCACGCAGACGTTCAACGTCAATCCGGTGCCCGGGGCCAAGGTGGGCAGCTACCCGAACGCGATCACGATGCCCGACGCCCATCACATCCTCGTCAGCATCGGCCGCGACAACGCCCTGGCCCAGTATCGCTACGAGGATCCCACGTCGCCGGTGCAGCTGCAGGGACTGCTGCCCACCGACTGGTATCCGGTCAACGTGACCATGGATCAGGCGCTCGGCAGGGTCGTGGTGACCAACGACAAGGGGATCGGAGCCCGCGGGCCCGCCTCGACGATCGAGAAGGGCCCCGGTACCCATGGGGCCACGGGCCACAACACCTATGACGACACCGGCTCGGTGACGACGTTCGCCGCGCCCCCGGACAGCGCTCTGGGCGGCTACACGCGTCAGGTGTTCGAGAACAACGCCTGGAACCGTCTACCCCCGCTGCCCGCGGACACGCAGACCGCGCCGGCGCCGATCCCAGCCCGTCTCGGCCAGCGGTCGAAGATCAAGCACGTGTTCCTGCTCGTGAAGGAGAACCGCACCTACGACCAGGTCTTCGGCGACATCGCGAAGGGCAACGGCAGCCCGAGCCTGGCTCAGTTCGGCGACAAGATCACCCCGAATCAGCACGCGTTGGCGAACCGCTTCGGGCTGTTCGACAACTTCTACGACGTCGGGACGCTGTCGGCCGACGGCCACAACTGGCTGGTGCAGGCCGATGCCAACGACTACATCGAGAAGGAGTTCGGGGCCTTCATCCGCTCCTATCCCGCCCAGGGCGGCGACGCGCTCGCCTACCAGCGGGACGGGTTCCTGTGGAACGCCGCCGCCCATGCCGGCAAGACCGCCTCGGCCTTCGGCGAGTACGCGAACTTCTTCAGCATCCCGGCCACCGGCGCTCCCACCTGGGCCCAGTGGTACAAGGACTCGCAGATCCTCGAGGGCAAGGCCCGCGGGCCGCTGCCGGTGCCGATCGACGCGTATCGGACCTATTCGGACATCCCGTCGCTGAACGCGATCCTCGCCGGGGCCTACCCGAGGTTCGACCTCGATGTGCCCGACCAGTACCGGACCGATATCTGGGAGCGGTCCTTCAAGGCCTCGGAGGAGAGCGGCAACCTGTCGAACCTGAACCTGCTGTGGGTTCCCGACGATCACACCTCGGGGCTGAACTCAGGCGACCCGTACCCGACCGCGCAGGTTGCCGATAACGACTTGGCCACCGGCCGGATCATCTCGGACATCACCCACAGCCGGTTCTGGAAGGACTCGGCGATCTTCGTCGTCGAGGACGACCCGCAGAACGGTGTCGATCACGTGGACGGGCACCGCAGCACGATCCTGGTCGCCAGCCCGTATGCGAAGCGCAGTGTGGTCGATCACCACTACTACACCCAGATCAACGTGGTCAGGACGATCGAGCAGATCCTGGGCATCCCGCCGATGAATCAGGAGGACCGGGCGGCGGAGCCGATGTTCGGCGCGTTCACCGACCGCGCCAGCTTCGCTCCGTTCGACGTGTTGCCCAACCGGGTGCCGCTGACTCTGGGCGTCAACGTCCCAGCCAAAGCGGATATCGCCCGGGTCAAGTCGGTCCTCCACATCCCGGCGAGGGAGATCGGGGTGTACCGGCAGTGGGTCGCATGGAGCGCCCACCAGCGATTTGGCGGCGCTCATCCGGCCGAGGATCAGGCGAACCCGGCGCAGCTGAACCGGCTCGACTGGTACGCCGCCACCGGCTGGGTCCGCTCGTATCCGGGAGATCTGAGCATCCTGCCTCCGAGCAAGGTCCCGGGGCGCAGTCGCCCGACGATCGACATCGGCTGAACCGCCGGCTCGCGGGGAGGGCGTCCGGCCGTGCCGGACGCCCTCCGCCGCCGTTCAGGCGGCCAGGTACTGGCGCCAGGCCGCGGGGATCGTCGGGCTGGCGACCTGGATGAACACGTGCTGGCTCGGCGTGCGCGGCTGGGTCAGCAGCTGCATGCCCGCTTGGCGTGGCAGGGCGTTGCCCTTGCGCCGGTTGCAAGGCGCGCAGGACGCGACGATGTTGTCCCAACTCGAGACGCCGCCCTTGGAGCGGGGGATCACGTGGTCGACGGTCAGGTTGGAGTGTGCGCCGCAGTACTGGCAGGTCCAGTTGTCGCGAGCGAACACGGCCCGGCGGGTGATCTTGCGCCGGTGTGTGTCACGAGGGATGCGGACGTAGCTGACCAGGCGGATCACCATCGGGCGGGACATCGAGCTCGTGGCGGAGTGCAGCTCCCACTCGGCGTGCTCGAGGACCTCGGCCTTCTCCTTGAGCAGCAGGACGACGGCGCGGCGCACGGTGCAGACGTTGATCGGCTCATACGTCGCGTTCAAGACGAGCACCCGGCCAACCTCACGCCCGCGCCGCCGGTGCTCTGAGAGCGGCGCGGACCACGATGGCGCTGGTGGTACTGAACTCGCCATGATCGCGCCAGTCTACCGGGGGAAAAGACGATTCCGGTCATGTAGCTGACCAGCGGGCTGAGGTCGCGCCCCGCACGGCCCGCCACCGAGGCGCCGCCTCCTGGACCAGGGCACTCATACCGCAACCGGGAATGATCCCAGCACACGCAGAACGTCGACGTGCGCCTGCACCCCGGCCAGCGCCGCTGCGACATCGAGCTCGCGGTCGCGACCCTCCAGATCGGCGAAGAACATGTAACTCCCGAGCCCCAGCCGGCGTGGGCGGGACTCGATCCGGGTCAAGTTGACTCCCCGCTGCGCGAACTCCGAGAGGCAGCTGACCAGCCATCCGGGGTGCTCTGACCCCGCACCCCAGAACACGATCGCCGTCTTCCACGGAGCGATCGGATCCGCATCGGCGCCGGGGCGTCCGGGCGCCGCTCCGGCCGGCCCCAACCATACGAATCGCGTCTCGTTGCCGGGCACGTCCTCGACCGCGGAGCGGAGGACGACACACCCATAGCGCTCGGCCGCGAGGCGGTTGCCCAACGCCGCCCAGGGCCCGCCGTGGTCGGCCACTAGCCGGACGGCGTCGGCGGTCGAGCTCGAAGCCAGGACCGCTGCCCTCGGGAGGTGGGTGCGGATGAAGCGGGCACACTGCGCATTGGCCTGAGGGTGGGAGACGACGGTGTCGATCTCAACCAGGTCCAGCGCGACGCGCGCGATCAGGCACTGCTCGATCGGCTGCACCACCTCCCCCACGATCGCCACCTCGGCGGCCTCAATCGCCAGGGCGTCGAGCGTCGCGTTCACGGAGCCCTCCATCGAGTTCTCGATCGGGACCAAGGCGCGCTCGACTGTCCCCGCCTGGACCGCCATCACCGTGTCATGGATGGTCGGGAAGGACATCGGCTCGAGCACCTGACCGCCCGTCGCCGCGATCAGCGCCTCGTGCGTGTGCGTGCCCTCTGGGCCGAAATACCCGACGACCAAAGCTCTGCTCCACGCCTACGCCGGTGCTGGGCGGTCGCCGTCGCCCAGAAGCGCCAGCCTGATCGCTTCGTTCTCCTCGGGAGACAGCTCGAGCTCGGCCTGGCCGTCACGAACCTGCTTGGCATAGAGGCGGGCCTGATCGCGATGGTGGATCGAGGAGAGCACGAGGCCCGACCGGGTCGCGTCGAGCAACGCGATCGAGGTCGATTGGCGGCCTGACATCTCGCCGTAGGCGTCGTAGCGGATCAGGGCCCGGTATGCCATGACACCGTCCAGCCGGTACTCCGCCGCCTCCATCCGCCCGGTGAGGCCGGCGGCGGCGTTCTCCACGTACTGATGAAGTGCCTGGAACTGACGATCGAGCGCGGCCGCGTGCTCGACCAGATCCTGGCCCCGGTCGCCGAGCACCACGCGCTGATCGGCGCGGACGCGGCGCAGGCGCACCGCCAGCCCGGCGCAGAGCGCGAGCGCCAGCACGGCGACCGCAGCAGCCGCGATCGCCACGATTCCCGCCGTGCTGGTGAGATCGTGCACCGCCTGCAAGGATAAGGGCCCGGCGGATGCGTGGAGGTGCGCCCGCCGATCCGGGGTCTATTGGAAGGTGACCGGGAACGACTGCGTGTTGTTGGCCGTGTTCTTCTCGCCGGGCACCGGATTGACGGTCACCGTGACGGTGTAGTTGCCGGCCGGCGGGGACTGGTTGAGGGGAACGGTCGCGGAGGTGGATTGCCCAGCGGTGGTCTGCGGGACGACCGTCTGCCCGCTGACGCCGGTGCCGCTGACCGCCACCTTGATGGTCACGTTCTTCTCGTTGTTCTGCCCGCTGTTGGTGAGGTTGACCGTGAAGCTGGGGGTCGGGGTCCGGGGGATGGTGTTGGTGGAGCCGCTCTGCAAGGTTGTCCCGCCGACGCTCACGGAGTCAAGCGAGTGACCGTGGGTGCCGGGCGCCACCGGGCCGCTGGAGGTGGACGGCGAGCTGCTGGCGCCGAGCTTCGTGGCGACGAAGTCGGGGCTGAGCCAGCCGAGGTCGGGCAGGAACTGCCCGGACGGGATCGTCTCACCGTTGGGCCCGACGGGGACGCCGGCGGCGTGCAGGGCGGCGGCGATCGCGGTCGCCGTGTAGTCCGTGTAGAGAACGTCGGAGGCGTAGAAGCGCGCGTTGTTGGCGGCGATCTGGTTGATCGCGCTCTGATTGTTGGTGTTGCTGAGCGCCGGCTGGATCAGCTGGGCGATGTTGGCGATCCCGTCGCGGCGCATGGTCAGCGTCAGCAGGAGATTCGACTGGGCGTTCTGGACCTCGCTGGGGACGTCGATCGACTGGGTGTGCTTGAGCTGGGAGTCAGCGGCGACCCGGGTCTGGTTCAGCTGGTTGGTGAGGTTCTGGGCATTGCTGGCGCCGCCGGCCCCGGAGAGCAGGTTGAAGAACTGCTGCCCGGTGTTGTCGGACGAGGCGATGATCGAGGCGACGTTGTTGTTGTAGTCCTTGAGCGAGCTGTTGCGGGCGCTGACCTGACAGCCGTGGACTCCCAGCACGATCAGGATCAGGATGATGACAATGGCCACGCCGGCCACGGCGCGGCGCGCCTGGATCGACTGTTGCTGGTTCGGCGGCCGGCGGCCGGTCCCCGAGGGCCGGCGTGTACGCGGCTCTGTGCGTGGCTCGTCTGCCTCGTCGAAGAACGACAAGCTTTTCTCGCTCCTTCCCGGATCCGGAAACGTTCAGTATGACTGCCGGGACGGCTGGAAAGGGAATCTCGTAAGCGCTCATGCAGCCTCGAGCGGCCGACTGACCGCAGGGACAAGGGCCGCGGCGTTGAAAAGCCCCCCATGACCCGAAGCGAGCTTTCCACCGCGGGCGATCCGGCCACCCGAGGACCCCGCGAGCGCCGGGCGGCGCCGCCGGGGCCGTTGGTGCTCGACCGCTACCGGCTGCATCGCCGGCTCGGGGCAGGCGCGTTCGGAACCGTGTGGATGGCCCGAGACGAGCGGCTGGACCGCGACGTGGCGGTCAAGATCGTGGCGCGTGAGCGGGTCGTCGGTGGCCGCTTCGAGCGCGAGGCGCGGGCGGCTGCTCGCCTGGCCCATCCGGGCATCGTGACGCTGTACGAGGCGGGCGCTGACGACGAAGGTGCCTACCTCGTCTCGGAGCTGGTGCGGGGCACGACCCTGGACGAGCTGCTCCAGGCCGGCCGTCTCTCGGATCGCGATGTGCTCACGATCGGGATCGCGCTCTGCGACGCGCTCTCGCACGCGCACTCTGAGGGGGTGGTCCACCGTGATGTCAAGCCCTCCAACATTCTCGTTCCTGCGCGTCCCACGACGCGCGACCAGGTGGCAAAACTGACCGATTTCGGAGTCGCGCGAGTGCTCGGGGGCGATTCGCTGACCCGCACCGGCGACGTCGTGGGCACCGCGGCGTACATGGCGCCGGAGCAGGCCGAGGGACGGGAGGCGGGCGCCGCCGCCGATCTGTATGCGCTGGCTCTGGTGCTCTACGAGGCGCTCACCGGCCTCAACCCGATCCGAACCGGGGCCCTGGCGCAGAACGCACGCCGCCTGGCCACGCATCTGCCTCCACTCCGGCGCCAGCGGCGGGACCTGCCGCGCGAGCTCGGCCAGGGAATCGACCAGGCCCTGCGCCCACGCGCGCGCGAGCGTGGGAGCATCGAGCACCTGCGCGCCGCGCTCACCGCGTCGCTTGCGGGGGTTCAGGACCGCCCCGGCGTGGTCGCGGGCCCCTGGCGGCCGCGCACCGAGATCGCCTCGGCCGGCCGCGCCGCGCCGGCTGGACCCGAGTCATGTGAGCCTCGCGCGCCGGCGCAGGACACCGCCGAGGCTCCTCCGGCCGCCGCCGCCGCCCGCGCGCCGCGCCCGGTCCCGCTCGGCGCGCGAGTACTCGCCGCCTGCGCCGCAGCCGCGCTCATCGGGTCGCTGGTGTCCCATCTGCTGCAGTCCTCCCCGGTCGCCCCGCTGGCCGCGGGTCTGTTCGGTGGGTTGCTGGTCGCTGCGTTGCCGCGGCTCGGATGGCTGATCGTGTCCGCCGCTCTCTGCGTGCTGCTGGCGGTCGATCATCAGCCCGGCGCCTCTCTGGGCCTGGCGCTGGGGGCCCTTATCCCCGTCGTGCTGTTGCCTTTCTCTCCCTCGGCCTGGCCGCTCTGCGTCGGAGCCCCGGCGCTGGGGGTGCTCGGGCTGGCCGGCGCCTGGCCGGCACTGGCCGGCCGTGCCCGGGGCGTCTGGCGGCGCGCCGCGCTCGGGATCACGGGATGGCTCTGGATCGCGCTGGCCGAGCGGCTGGCCGGAACCGCCCTCTACCTCGGTCGTCCCCCCGGCATGCCCTCGCCGCCGGTGTGGACGGGGTCGTTGCAGGTGACCGTGCACGACGTGCTCGGCCCGATGATCACCTCGGGCATCCTGCTGCCGGCTGCGGTGTGGGGCGCCGGTGCGGCGGTGCTGCCCTGGGTCGTCCGCGGCCGCTCGCCCGCGCTCGACTTGGTCCGCGTCGCGGCCTGGGCTGCCGTGCTCGTATCGGCCACCGGGGCCGCGGTGCGCGCCGCCCACGTACCGCCCGGATACGGGGCGCCGCGCGGCGCGGTGCTCGGGGCGATCGCGAGCGTCGTTGTCGCGCTCGCCCCGCTCGCCACTCGCTCATGGCGCTCGGCCCGCCAGTCGCGGCGGTCGCAAGCCGGACTTGCGTAGCATCATCCTGCCCCCAGGGGCGTGCCATGAGTGTGCTCAAGAGCCTCGAGAGTAAGATCGCCGGCCTCGTCGAGGGGACGTTCAGCCGTGCCTTCCGGTCCGAGGTGCGCCCGGTCGAGATCGCTCGTAAGCTCGCGCGGGAGATGGAGGAGCACAAGTCGTTCTCGGTCTCGCGCACATATGTGCCCAACGAGTACCGGGTATTCCTGTCTCCTGCCGATCGTGACCGTTTCTCCGGCTACGAGGATGCGCTCGCCGGTGAGCTGGCCGGATACCTGCTCGAGTACGCGCGCCGCGAGCGCCTGGCGATGCTCTCGCGCCCGGTGATCGAGTTCGAGACCGACGGGCGCCTGGGGCTCGGCGAGTTCGGCATCCAGACGCGGATCGTCCGCCCGGCCGAGGCGCCCGGCCAGGAGGCTCAGGCCGAGGAGTCCGGGCGCACGATGATCTACTCGAGCGCCGATCGGGTCGCCGAGCCGCTCGAGGAGCGGGCCCGGGTGCGCAACGAGACCGCGCTGCTGCTGGTCGAGGGGAAGCGGCTTGTCGTGGGCTCCGCCGGGGCCACGATCGGGCGCAGTCGCCAGTGCGATGTCGTCCTGAGCGATCCGAACGTGTCGCGCCAGCATGCCGAGGTGCGGCCCCGCGGCGGTTCCTGGGTGGTCAACGACCTCGGATCGACCAACGGCGTCAGTCTCAACGGACGCAGGATCGAGGGTCCGCAGGTCGTCAAGCCGGGTGACGAGATCGAGCTCGGCACTTCGGTCATGAAGTTCGAGCTGGAATAGCGGCGAGGTGTCACGCGATGCTCGAGCCCGTCTCCGTTGGTCTCAAGTTCGGCTTTCTCGCCGTCCTGTATCTGTTCCTGCTGTGGGTCGTGCGCAGTGCCCTCAAGGACCTGCGGCGCGGGCGCGGCGGGGTGGTCGTCTCCGATGAAGCCCCTGCGGCGGACGCGACCGGGATGTACTCGGCGGCCTCGGGGCTCGGCGAGCTCGACGACGCGTTCGAACCACGGCTGATGGTCGACCGCGCGCTCGGCCACGAACCGGGAGTGGCCTACGACCTCAGCGACGGCGCTACTCTCGGCAGGGGGGATGTCGAGATCCAGCTCGAGGATCCGTTTGCCTCATCGCGTCACGCGCGTATCTCTCGGCAAGGACACGTGATCGTGATTGAGGATCTCGGCTCCACCAACGGCACCTACCTCAACGAACAGCCGCTCACCGGACCCCAGCCGCTGCACAGCGGCGACCGCATCCGGATCGGCGACAGCGAGTTCTCCTACCTGCAGTAACGATTCACGATGCTCCGCGCCGCAGAGACAGTCGCCAAGACCGACACCGGCCTTCAGCGCCGGGACAACGAGGACTCCGCCTATGCGCGCTCCCCCGTGTTCGTGGTCGCGGACGGAATGGGTGGGGCGCAGGCCGGCGAGGTGGCCTCACGGATCGCGGTGGAGACGTTCGAGCAGGGCCTGCCCGAGGACGGTAGCCCCGAGGAGCGGCTGGCCAGCCGCGCGCGCGAGGCCAACAAGCGCATCCACGAGCTGTCCCGCACCGAGCCGGAGCGCGCGGGCATGGGGACGACGCTGACGGCGGCGTATGTCGACCGCGACGACCTGTCCATCGCCCATGTCGGCGACAGTCGCGCGTACCTGTTCCGCGACGGGGCGCTCGAGCGCCTGACGCAGGACCATTCACTGGTCGACGAGCTCGTGCGCCGCGGCAAGCTGACCGAGGAGCAGGCCGCCGAGCACCCACAGCGCTCGATCATTACCCGGGCACTCGGGCCCGAGGCCGACGTCGCGGTCGATACCTGGACCTACCCGCTGCGGGCCGGCGACATCGTCCTGCTGTGCAGCGACGGATTGACGTCGATGATCTCCGACGAGCGGGTCGCCGAGGTCCTGGCTCGCTCCACGGGGCTCGAGGAAGCGGCGCAGGGACTGATCGACGAGGCCAACCACGCCGGGGGTCGCGACAACATCACCGTCGTCCTCTTCCGGCTCGAGGAGGTGGGCCCCGACGCAGCCGTCGATCAACCGACCCTGGTCGGCATCACGGCGCCGCAGGTCGCCGGTGGCGCCGTCGCGCAGCGAACACCCGCCCCGGCGAACACCGCCACCTCGTCCGCCGGCACCCCGCCCGCGGCGCCCGCCGCTGCCGCGTCTGCGGCAGAGGCGCGGCGACGCCGGCGGCCTCGCCTGGCCCGCACGCAAGGTCCTCCGCCGTCCGCACCGGCCACCGGCCGCCGCCGCCATTGGAAACCGGTGGCGGCCGCGGTGTCGACGCTGATTGTCCTGTTCCTGCTCGGCGGCGGCGGCTGGCTGGCCAGTCGGCAGCTGTTCTTCGTGGGTACCAACTCGCAGGGGGTCGTGACCATCTACCGCGGCCTGCCCTACGATCTGCCGGCCGGGATCAAGCTCTACGAGAGCTACTACGTGTCCGGCGTCCCGGTGTCCGCCGTCCCGGCCGATCGCCGCAGCCAGCTGCTCAACCATCACCTGCGCTCGCAATCGGACGCCTCGAACTTGGTCAAGGCGCTCGAGCTCGGCCAGGTGTCGAGGTGAGGGTCCGCGGATGAGCGCGCGCAACCGTGAGTTGCTCGGCCTGATCCCGGCCTCGCTGCTGGTCACCGCCGGTTTTGCGGGCGTCTTCATTCAGCGCTCGAACGTGCTCTCGAACGTGTCGCTCACCTACGGGGCGATCTTCCTCGGCCTGTGCGTCGCCGGGCACGTCTTCATCCGCATCACGCTGCCGCACGCGGATCCCTACATGTTTCCCCTGGTGGCGCTGCTGGCGAGCTTCGGGATCGTGATGGTCTACCGGATCAGCGCCACCGACGCCCGCCAGCAGGCCCAGTGGTTCGTACTCGGCCTGGTTCTGTTCGCGGTCACGGTCATCGTCTTCCGGGACTACCGCAAGCTTGAGCAGTACCGGTACATCATCGCCTTCGTCTCGCTCGGCCTGCTGCTGTTGCCCCGCCTGCCCGGGATCGGATACCAGGCCAACGGGGCCTATCTGGGCGTGCGGATCCCGGGAGTGTTCGTGTTCCAGCCCACCGAGTTCGCCAAGATCGGCTTCGTCGTCTTCCTGGCCAGCTACCTGCGAGACACGCGCCAGGTCATGGTGATGGGGGCGCGAAGGATCCTCGGCGTCACGATTCCGCCGCTCAAGCACTTCGGGCCCGTGGTCGTGATCTGGGGCATCGGGATGCTGATCCTGATCACGTTGCACGACATCGGCTCGTCGCTGATGTTCTATGGCGGCCTGCTCGCGGTGCTCTATGTCGCGACCGATCGGTTGTCGTTCGTCGTCGTGGGCCTGCTGGCGTTCGGTCTCGGGGCCTGGTACCTGGGAACCCACATCCCTCACGTCCACGACCGGGTCGAGGCGTGGTTGCATCCGCTCGATCCGACCCTGTACGCGCGCCCGGGCGGCAGTTTCCAGGTCGCCAACTCGATGTTCGCCCAGGCCGCCGGAGGGATGTTCGGACAGGGCTTCGGCCAGGCGACGCTCACCGTGCCCGGGAGCCATCCGGTGGCCTATCTGCTGCCGGCGCCGCAGACCGACATGATCTATGCGGTCATCACGGACGAGCTGGGGCTGTTCGGCGGCGTGGCGGTGATCCTCACCTACCTGCTGTTCGTGGCGCGTGGCTTCAAGACCGCCCTGCTCGCCCGCGACTCGTTCTCGACCCTGCTGGCGGCGGGCCTGAGCGCGGTGTTCGCCCTGCAGGTGTTCGTGATCGTCGGCGGCGTGACTCGGGTGATCCCGCTGACCGGTGTGACGCTCCCGTTCATCTCGTATGGCGGCTCCTCGATCGTGGCCAACTTCGTGCTGCTGGCGCTGCTCCTGCTCATCTCCGATCGCGCCCGGCAGGCGACATGAGCGGCCCGATCATTCGCCTGTTCGGGCTGATCGTGGTGCTGTTCGCGCTGCTGATCGGCTGGACCAGCCGCTGGACGGTGTTCGAGGCATCGTCGCTCAACAACAACCAGCTCAACCGCCGTACGCTGATCGACGAGCAGCGCATCAAGCGAGGCCAGATCATCGCCGACGACGGAACGGTCCTCGCCCGTTCGGTGCCCGCCTCGGGGCAGATCTGGACGCGCTTCTACCCGACCCGCTCGCTGTTCGCGCAACCCGTCGGCTATGCGATCGTCGAATTCGGTCGCAGCGCCGGACTGGAGCGCTCGCGCGGCCCGGAGCTGCGCGGCCTGCAGACGGGCCTGGGCTCCGTCTTCGGCCAGCTCGGCGGCTCGCAGCGCGTCGGTGACGACGTAGACACGACGCTCGACCCGAAGGCGCAGCAGGTGGCGACGGCGCAGCTGCAGTCGGCGTCCCAGATCGGCTCCCCCAAGGGCTCGGTCGTGGCGCTCAACCCGCGCACCGGGGCCGTGCTGGTGATGGCGGCACTCCCGAGCTATGACGACAACCGGCCCGATGCGACCGGCCCGACCACCTCGACCTTCAACCGCTCGACCCAGGCCGGCTACCCGCCGGGCTCGACGTTCAAGGTGCTCACCGCGGTGGCGGCGATCGACAGCGGCAAGTTCACCCCCAGCTCGACGGTGAACGGCAACTCACCGGTGACGATCTCCGGAGTTCCGCTGTCCAATGACGGCAACCAGAGCTTCGGGACCATCGACCTGACGACCGCACTAACGTTCTCGGTCAACACCGTCTGGGCTCAGGTTGCCGAGACGGTCGGGCGCCAGACGATGACCGACTACATGCGGCGCTTCGGCTTCTACTCGAAGCCGCCGCTCGACTACCCGCCGGATGAGCTGAACGCCAGCCGCCCTTACGCCCCCAACGGCCGTCCATATGCCCCCGGGAGCCCGAACGAGGACATCGGCCGCATCGGTATCGGCCAGGGTGGACTCCAGGTCACCCCGCTGCAGATGGCCATGGTGGCCTCGGCCGTGGCCAACAACGGCAAGCTCATGGTCCCGCACCTCACCTCCCGCGTCGTCGACCAGGACGGGCGCACGGTCCAAACGATCAAGCCCTCGACCTACGCCCAGGTGATGAAGCCGTCGACCGCACAGGCCGTCGGTCAGATGATGACCCACGTGGTCCAGGAGGGCACCGGGACCGCCGCCGCCCTGACCGGGATCACGGTCGCCGGCAAGACCGGGACCGCGTCGGTCGGGGTCGCCGGCGCCAACGTGACGCAGCCATGGTTCATCGCCTTCGCACCGGTACAGAATCCCCAGGTGGCGATCGCGGTCACGGTCGAGCGCACTCAGGGCGGCTTCGGTGGCACGGTCGCCGCCCCGATCGCCAAGGCGGTCATGCAGACGCTGCTGGCGGAGGGCAAATGACCGAGATCGCTCCCGGGACGCTCGTCGACGATCGCTACAAGGTGCTCTCGCGCCTCGGATCGGGGGGTATGGCCGACGTGTTCCTGGCCGAGGACCATCAGCTCGGCCGCAAGGTGGCCCTGAAGCTCCTGCACCGCCGCTTCGCCGAGGACGCGGGGTTCGTGGAGCGCTTCCGCCGGGAGGCCCAGGCGGCGGCGGGGCTGCAGCACCCCAACGTCGTCAGCGTCTACGACCGCGGCGAGTTCGACGGGACGTACTACATCGCGATGGAGTACCTGCCCGGCCGCACCCTCAAGCAGCTGATTCGCGAAGAGGCCCCGCTCGATCCGGTACGGGCGATCGACATCACCGTGGAGATCCTCAAGGCCGCTCGGTTCGCCCACCGCCGGGGCATCATCCATCGCGACCTGAAGCCGCACAACGTGATCGTCGATGACAGCGATCACGCCAAGGTCACCGACTTCGGGATCGCGCGCGCTGGCGCCTCGGACATGACCGAGACGGGGTCGATCATGGGCACGGCCCAATATCTCTCCCCGGAGCAGGCCCAGGGCCACGTGGTCAGCGCGGGATCGGACCTGTACTCGATCGGGGTGGTGCTGTACGAGCTGCTCACCGGCCGGGTGCCCTTCGATGCCGAGGCAGCCGTGACGATTGCCCTCAAGCACGTCTCCGAGCCGCCGGTGCCTCCCAGCGCGATCACCCCGGCGGTGCCGGCTGAGCTCGAGCGGGTCGTGCTGTGGACGCTCGACAAGGATCGCGCCCGTCGCCCGGCCGACGCCGACCAGCTGATCTCGGTGCTCGAGGAGGTGCGGGCTCAGATCGTGGCCGGGGCCAAGGGTCAGCGGACCGCCGAGCTGACGGCGCTCGGGATCGCGGCGGGGGTCGCGGCCGAGTACCCGGCCATCGCGGCGTCCGCCGGGGTCGTGCCAGAAGCCGCGCCACAGCCGTGGCCCGAGGACGCGGTCCTTCCCGACGAGGGCGAAGAGCCTGTGTCCGAGGACCGAAAGCGGAGGGGCACGTGGCTGTGGATCGCGCTGGCGGTGGCGCTGCTGGCCGGCGCCGGCGTCGCGGCGTACCTGCTCACGCGGCCCGCCAAGGCGGTCGTCCCGACCGTGGTTCCGCTGCCGCTCAACGATGCGCGCACCGTGCTCCAGAACGACGGCTTCTCGATCGCCGTGCTCTACGTCCAGGACAACCATTCCGCGGGGACGGTGATCGCTCAGGATCCGGCCGCCGGCCTCAAGGCCGACGTCGGCTCGACCGTGAGCCTGACCGTGTCCAACGGCCCCGGCTCGGTCAGCGTACCGTCGGTCGCCGGGCTGACCGAGCAGCAGGCCAAGCGGGAGCTCAAGCAGCAGCGCCTGAAGGTCGGCCGGACGATCACCGAGGCGTCTGCGACGGTTCCGCCGGGCGACGCTACCCGCACTGATCCTCAGTCGGGCCAGTCGCTCCCGGTCGGGAGCTCGGTGACGCTGTTCGTCTCCTCGGGTCCGGCGTCCGTTCCCGTTCCCGACGTGACCGGTCAGAGCCAAGCCACGGCGAGCTCGACGCTGCAGGGCGCCGGGTTCACGGTCACCTCGACCTCGCAGGAATCGAGCACTGTGACGCCGGGCAACGTGATCAGCCAGAGCCCCAGCGGCGGCTCGAACGTGAAGCCGAATTCGACCGTCAACATCGTGATCGCCACGGCGCCGAGCACCGCGACCGTGCCCGATGTGAAGGGCAGCACGGCGGCGTCTGCAACGGGCACGCTGACGGGGGCCGGCTTCAAGGTCACGCAGAAGACGATCGACACGAGCAAGCAGAACGAGGACGGCATCGTGCTCTCCCAGAGTCCGGTCTCGGGTCAGACGGTCAAGAAGGGCAGCACGGTCACGATCGTCGTCGGCCACTTCAAGCAGACCACCACCACCACCACCACGCCAACGACGCCGCCTCCGACGACCACCACATGACCGGCCGGCGCGTAGCCGTGCTCGGTGGAGGGCGCTCATCGGAGCACGAGGTCTCGCTCGCGTCTGCGGCATCGGTCCTGGCCGGGTTGGCCGCGGCGGGCCACCGGCCCTTCGCGATCGAGATCGGCCGCGACGGGGTCTGGCGGCGGGACGGAGCCGAGATCACGGTTACGCCCGGGCGAGGCCTCGACGGCGCCGAGGTCGTGTTTCCGGTCCTGCACGGTCCGTTCGGAGAGGACGGAACGGTCCAGGGCCTGCTGGAGTGTCTCGAGGTCCCCTACGTGGGAGCTGGAGTCCTGGCCTCGGCCCTGTGCATGGACAAGGTGCTGTTCAAGGACCTGATGGGACAGGCCGGCGTCCCCCAGGTCGCCTATCGAGCGGTGCGCGAGGAGCAGCTGCGCGCCGATCCGGATTTCGTCCTGGCCGGGCTGGCCGAGCTCGGGCGACCGGTCTTCGTCAAGCCCTGCCGTCTCGGCTCCTCGGTGGGCATCGTGCGCGTCCTCGAGCCCGGAGAGCTGCGACCGGCGCTCGCGACCGCATTCGAGCACGACCCGCTGGTGATCGTCGAAGCGGGGGCCACGGGGCTCGAGATCGAGTGCTCGGTGATCGGCAACCACGACCCGGTTGCCTCTCAGCCGGGGGAGATCGTGCTGACCGGCCCGGCCGGCGGCTGGTACGACTACGAGGCCAAGTACGCGGCCGGAGGCATGGAGCTGGTGGTCCCGGCACGGATTCCCGAGCCGATTCGCGAGCGCGTGCGGGCGCTGGCGGTGAGTACGTTCAAGCGGGCCGGATGCTCCGGGCTGGCACGGGTCGACTTCTTCGTCGAGGGCGATGAGGTGCTGGTCAACGAGCTCAACACGATGCCCGGGTTCACCCGCACGAGCGTGTTCGGCAAGTTGTTCGAGGCCAGTGGGCTTCCGTACGCCGAGGTCCTGGATCTGCTCGTACACCTTGCTCTCGAGCGCTTCGAGGAAGATCACCGTCACGCGTACTGACGCGCCCGATAGGCCGAGCTTCGGATAGGTGCTGCTTCGGGGATCAAGCTCACGTCTGCAACTCGCTGTACGAGGAATTCAAGCGCGACGAGTACGCGCCGCCCCCGTTGCGCAAGCGCATGGTCGCCTCCGGGCGGCTGGGGCGTACGTCGGGTCGCGGGTTCTACGAGTACGCGTAGAGCGTCAGCTCCGAGATCCTGACGAACTGGCCCTGCGGCGGAAGCTGGGTGACCCAGACCAGGTAGTAGTCGTACTTGGTGCGGGTGCTCAGCGCGACCAACGACTTGCCGGCGACGTTGCTCCGAGCGCCGACCTTGGTCCAGCCGTCGGGCCAGCCTCCGGTGGGCAGGGTGCGCGGGGGCGGTGTGTTCCGGGCGTAGATCTCGGCGTTCCAGCCGGGAGTCGGGGTGTCGATCTCGATCCTGGTCGCCCTCGTTCCCGGGGAGGCATCCAGGTAGACACCGACGCCCGGCTTGTTGCCCAGCTTGCCGCTGTAGTAGGTCTCGGTTTGCCAGTACGTGCTGAGGTCGCGGTCGACGACGTTGTTCACACCGCCGGGGTTCTCGACATGATCGCCCAGCGGGTCGTAGTCGTGCGCGCAGGTCTGGCACAGGCTCACGGCCACGGTCCGGGCGGGCGCCGGCGCGGCCAGGTGCCCGGTGCCGTGGTGCGTACGCGTCGCGAGCCACACGGCGCCGCCGGCTAATCCCGCCACCAGCGCCACGAGCAGGATCACCGTCAGCGCCCGATGCCTGAGCCGGAACGGCACCCGGCGCTGGGTGCTGGACGGCAGCGTGCGCAGGACAGTCGTGACTTCACCGCTCGCGCTTCCGGCGCGCGCGGTCTCGATCGCCAGCACGTCCTCGAGGTCAGCGATGAATTCGGCGTCGTCGGCGTAGCGGTCCTCCTGGCGCTTGGCGGTGGCGCGGTCAACCACGGCCGCCAGCGCGGCTGAGAGCTCGGGACGCTTCGCCTGCACATCGGGAAGCACCTCGCGGACGTGCTTCATCGCCACCGCGACCTGGTTCTCGCCCTTGAACGGGACCTCGCCGGTCAGCATCTCGTACAGCACCACGCCGAGCGAGTAGAGGTCCGACTGGCCATTGACGTACTGGCCCAATGCCTGCTCGGGCGAGACGTAGTCGGTGGTCCCGAGCACTCGCCCGTCCGCCGTCAGTCCCTCCTCGTCGAGCGTCCGGGCGATTCCGAAGTCCGTTACCTTGGCGGAGCCCTCCTCGTCGATCAGCACGTTCTGTGGCTTGACGTCCCGGTGCACGATGTGGCGAGCATGCGCGGCGCCCAGCGCGCGCGCGATCTCGATCGTGTACGCGACGGCCTCGGCGATCGGCAGCCGGCCGAGGCGGCGGATCCGCTCCTTGAGCGTCTCTCCCTCGACGTATTCGAACACGATGTACGGCCGGCCCTCGTCCTCGCCGGCGTCGATCACGCCCACGACGTGCGGATGCGACAGCTGGGCCACCGCCCGAGCCTCCCGGCGAAAGCGCTCGAGCTGGTCGGAATCGCTGGCGATCTCGCGGTTCATCAGCTTGATCGCCACCTGGCGCTGAAGCGTCTCATCGAGCGCCCGGTAGACGGTCGACATCCCGCCGGAACCGATCCGCGCCTCCAGCCGGTAGCGGCCGTTCAGCGTCGTGCCGAGGAGCGTGCTCATGTGGTGCAGCCTATTTTGCGGCACATGGAGGTCGTACACATCCCTATGCACCGATTTCTTCGGGGCGCGAAAGCCCGAGCGGAGGCGAGAGCGCTCCGCCGGACGGCATCAGAGACCTGTCATCGGAGCCACTCCCTACGATGCCTCGGACTCATGAGAGTTCTGGTCGTCGAAGATGAGCCCGCGATCGCCGACTTCGTTCAGCGGGGTCTGCAGTCCGAGGGGTTCGAGGTCGTGTGCGCCCCCGACGGGATCGAAGGCGAGCGCCGGGCGCTCCAGGAGCCCGTCGATCTCGTCATTCTCGACCTGATGCTGCCCGGCCGCGACGGCCTCGAGGTCCTCGCCGCGGTCCGTGGCCGCAAGCCGACCCTGCCGGTGATCGTGCTGAGCGCGCGGGCCGAGATCGACGACCGCGTGGCCGGTCTCGACGCGGGAGCCACCGACTACCTGGTCAAGCCGTTCTCATTCGAGGAGCTGGCAGCGCGGGTGCGAGCGCATCTGCGCACCCCCGGCCAGCACGACGCGACCAAGCTGCAGGCGGCTGGGATCGAGCTTGACCTCGTCCGCAGGCTGGCGATGCGCGACGGAGAGGAGGTCCGGCTGTCCTCGCGGGAGTTCGAGCTTCTCGCCTACTTCATGCGCCACCCAGGCCAGGCGCTGACCCGAGAGCGGATCCTCAGCGCGGTGTGGGGCTACGACTTCGATCCCGGCACCAATGTGGTCGAGGTCTACGTCGGGTACCTGCGCCGCAAGCTGGCCCGCGCGGACCGGCCCGCGCCGATCGAGACGGTCCGATCGGTCGGATATCGCCTCCGCGATCGTGACCCGGCTGCGAACCCTGAGTGAGCGCCTCGGGCTCCGAGCGCGGCTGACGATCGCCCTGGGACTCATCGTCGCCGTCGCGCTCGCGGCGACGTTCGTGGTCACCTACCGCGGGACGGGCGCCGAGGTCAGGGGCGAGATCGATCAGGACCTGCGGCAGGACACAGCGGCCTTCATCCGCGACGGCATCCCCGCGAGCGCCACCAAGCCGGCGCAGGTTGAGGCCGAAGTGCGGGCCTATCTCGCTCGCCAGCCGTCGTTCGGCGCGTCCGCCAGGCTGTTCCTGGCCCGGGTCGTCGGCGGCGCGACGATCAGCAACGAACCGGAGCTGCTGGGCATCTCCAACGATCCGCTGACCGAGCTCGAGACGAGCGCGACTCAGGAGCGCGAGCGCTCCGCCGCTGCCCGGGTGCGCACGGCGCCGCCCGGCTTCCACACCGTCGATCTCGTCGACGCCGGCGACGTGCGCCTGCTCGTGAAGCGGGTCATTCGCGGCGGCCGGGTGGTGGCCGACGTCGGCGTCGGGGAGTCACTCGACGCCGTCCGCCGGGCCCAGCACGGCGTCAGCCGCACATTCCTGCTGGCCGGTCTGCTCGCGCTGCTCGCTTCGCTGGTGGCCGGTTATGCGCTGGCCAGTGGCGTGTCCCGCCCGTTGCGCCGGATGGCGCGCACAGCGGCCGACGTGGACGCCGGCGACCTGTCACACCGGATGGCGATCAACGGCTCCCCGCGGGAGGTGAGAGTGCTGGCCGACTCCTTCGACCACATGCTCGACCGGCTCGAGGATGCGTTTGCGCGCCAGCGCGGCTTCGTCGCCGACGCCTCGCACGAGCTGCGCACGCCGCTGACGGCGATCCGCGGGCAGCTCGAGGTGATGGCCCGCCAGGATCAGCCGACGGCCGAGGACGTCGAGCGAGTCGGCCGCCTGGTGCGAACCGAGACCGAGCGCATGGAGCGCCTGGTCGAGGACCTGCTGCTGCTCGCACGCTCCGATGAGGGCCACCTGGTGCGGCCCGAGGAGATCGATGTCGAGCCGTTCCTGCTCGAGCTGTTCCACGCGCTCGTTCCCACCGCGGACCGCCACTTCGAGCTCGGGCCCCTCCCGCACGGGACGATCCTGGCGGATCCCGATCGCACTGCGCAGGTGATCCGCAACCTGGCTCGGAACGCCATCGCGCACACGCGCCCGGGTGGCCTGGTGCGGATCGTCGCCAAGGCTCACGGCGACCGGCTCCAGATCGCCGTCGAGGACGACGGTCCCGGCATCCCCGAGGCCGAGTGGGAGCTCGTGTTCGATCGCTTCCATCGCGCCGATCGCGCCCGCGCCCGCTCCGCAGGCGGAGCCGGCCTCGGGCTCGCCATCGCGAAGGCGATCGTCGAGGCCCACGGAGGCTCGATCCGCGTCGAGCGGGCCCCGGCCGGCGGGGCCCGGGTGATCTTTGAGCTGCCGGGGTTCGTGCCGTACGCGTAGTCACAAGGGACCGCCCGCCGGCCCTACCCCGCCCGCAACCCTCTCGAGTCACCGACCAACCCGAGTCCGGGCATGGCCACGGTGCCGGCGCGATTGGTGAGCCGCCCGATCTGGGCGGTGCCGGGATGGTGGGCGCCGAGCAGCGCCACGGCGTCGGCGGCGCGATCGGAGGGCACGGTGGCGCAGAAGCCGCAGCCCATATTGAACACCTCCCACATCTCCGCGGCGGCGACGACACCGAGCTCGGCGATCAGCTTGAACACCGAGGGCACCGGCAGCGGGCAGTCGATCTCGTACCCGACGCCGGACCCGATCCGCAGCAGGTTGAGCATGCCGCCTCCGGTGATGTGCGCCAGGCCGTGGACCGGAATGTCACTGGCGAGGAGCTCCAGGATGGCCCGTACATAGATCACTGTCGGCTCAAGCAGCGCGTCGGCGACGTCCGCTCCTCCGAGCTCCGCGGGGCGCGCGTCCAGCCCCAGGCCGCCGTCCTCGAGCAGCGCCCGCCGGGCGAGCGTGAGGCCGTTGGCGTGCACTCCGGACGACGGGAGCCCGATCAGGGCATCGCCCGGCCGGCAGGCGCGGCCGTCGACGATTCGGTCCAGCGCCACGGTTCCGAAGGCCGAGCCCACGAGATCGAAGCCGTAGGGGGAGGGATGCCCGCGGATCACCTCGGGAAGCTGGCACACCTCTCCGCCGGGGATCTCCACGCCCGCCTGCTCGGCTCCCGCCTTGAGACCCTGGGCCAGGGCCACCAGCAGGTCGGGGTCGGCCCGCTCGACGGCGAGATAGTCGAGCACCGCGATCGGCTCGGCGCCGACGCAGATCAGGTCGTTCACGTTCATGGCCACGCAGTCGATCCCGATCGTGTCGAACCGGCCGGCCTGCTCGGCCACGATCACCTTGGAGCCGACGCTGTCGGTGGCCAGCGCCACCCCGAGTCCCGGTGCGATCCGCATCACGCTGGCGTAGTGGCCCGGGAGCGGGACCGACAGCGGCGCGCGCCCGGTATCGATCGTCCGCAGCACGTCGACCAGCGCGCTGACCCCGCGGTCAGCCTGGGCCATGTCCACGCCGGCGGCTGCGTACGCGTCGCTCACGGGCGCATTGTCGCCTAACCACCGGATCGGGACATCCGCGCTAGCACCAGCGATGCGAGCGCCACCCGGTAGAGCGCATAGGGGAGCAGGGAACGGTCGCGCTCGACCTGCCGGATCAGCCACGTCGAGCCGAGCGTCGACGCGAACGAGGCGGTCGCGCCGGCCGCGAACGGCAGCGCTGCCCCCGGTGGCAAGCCCCGGCGCCGCAGACGCACCGTCTTGAGCACCGTCGCGCCCGCGATTACCGGCAGCGCGACGTGGCGCGAGAGGCGGTTGGCGTCCGCGCGGGTGAAGCGGCGCAGGCGGGCGGCAGCGAGCGTCGCTCCGTTGCGCGACACCCCGGGGATCAGCGCGCAGGCCTGCGCCGCCCCCAGCCACAGCGCGTCGGCCAGGGTCGCCTCCTCTGTCGTTCGGCTCTGCGGCTTGCGGTCGCTGAGGGCCATCACCACCGAGCCGGCCATCAGCCCGGCGGCAATCGTCAGCGGCGTTCCGAGCCGGCGCTCGATCGGGCGCTCGAGCGTGTAGCCGACCGCGGCCGGAGGCGCAAACGAGAGGGCGATGAAGGCCAGCCGGTGCAGGCTCATCCCGACCAGGGTGTCGGCCACCTCGTCGCGGAGGGTGATCAGCAGCGCCGCCGCCGTTCCCGCGTGAAGTGCCACCTCGAAGGACTTGCGCAGCTCGGAATCGAGCTCGGAGTAGCGCCACTCGAGCAGCCAGGGAATCAGCGTGATGTGGCCCGACGAGGAGATCGGCAGCAGCTCCGCAGGTCCATGGAGGGCGCCCAGCGCGAGCGCGTGCCCGAGCGACAGCTGTGGGCCGGCCGGGCTAGTCGGAGACGACATCCGCCGGCGGCACGTCCGCGGCGGGCCCGCCACCGCCACCTCGCGTGCGGCGGACGACCAGGTACACGATCAGGCCGATCAGGATCGCAGCGCCGAGGTAGTCGACGTATTCCAGGTGGTGGCGCCAGGTCTGCCAGTTGCCGCCCACCTCGCGTCCCAGCACGCCCAGGGCGGTGATCCACACGATCGAGCCGAGGGTGCACAGGGTGAAGAAGCGGGCGAATGGCATCTCGGCCACTCCGGCGGCATACGGGAATGCGGCTCGGACGACCGGGATCAGCCTGGAGAAGAAGATCACCGGGGCGCCGTAGCGCTCAAACCAGCTGTGCGCCCGGTCCAGGCGTCGCTTGCTCATGTGCAGCTTGCTGCCCTGGCGCTCGAGCACCTCGATCCGCCCGAAGTAGCCGATCGCGTAGGCGACGCAGGCGCCGCCGACGTCCCCGATCACGCCGGCGACGATGATCCCGATGAGCGTGAGGTGGCCGTCGTAGACGTTGAACCCGGCGAACAGCATCGTCGGCTCGGATCCGGGCAGCCCGATCGTCGCCGAAGTCAGGGTCAGCAGGAACACGCCGGCGAGCCCGAGATCTCGGATGATGTGCGTGGCCAGGGTGACCAGCGAGTCGGTGACAGAGGCCAGGGGCAGCAACACGGCGGTCAAGGGTAGCGGCACGCCAGTAGGGTTCGCGGACCGATGGCCGTACCTCTGTTCGACACCGTGACGCCGCTGCGCCCGCTCCGCGCCGCAATCGAGGCGCGCATCGCCGAGGTGATGGCACGCGGGGTCTTCATTCTCGGCCCCGAAGTTGCCGCCTTCGAGCACGAGTTCGCCGCCTATCTCGGCGTCCGTCACGTGGTCGGCGTCGGGAACGGGACCGATGCGATCACGATCGCGCTGCGCGCGCTCGGCATCCGGCCCGGGGACGAGGTGGTCGTGCCGTCGCTGACCTTCTATGCGACGGCCGAAGCGGCAGCCACCGCAGGCGCGACACCCGTGTTCTGCGACGTCGATCCGGCCACGCGCAACATCACCCCGGACACCGTGCGTGCGGTGCTCACCTCTCGCACCAAGGCGATCGTGGCGGTCGATCTGTTCGGCTGCCCGGCGCCGGTGCCCGAGCTGCGCGAGCTCGGGCTACCGGTGCTCGAGGATGCGGCGCAGGCGGCGGGGGCAAGCCTCGGCGGCCGCCGGGCGGGCGCGCTGGGCGACGCGGCCACATTCTCGTTCTACCCCTCCAAGAACCTGGGAGCGCTCGGCGACGGCGGGGCGATCGCGACCGACGACGACGACGTGGCCGAGCTCGCGCGGACCCTGCGCTTTCACGGCTCGCGGGATAAGTCCACGTTCGTGGAGATCGGCTACAACTCGCGCCTCGACGAGATCCAGGCTGCGGTCCTGCGCCTGTTCCTGGTCGAGCTCGACGGCTGGGCGGCCGGACGTCGGGCAGCCGCCTGCGGGTATGCGGAGCAGGGCCTGGGCACGTATTGCGGATTGCCCGCGGTTCCGGCCGATGCCGAACCGGCGTGGCACCTGTACGTGGTCACTCACCCGGAAGCCGACGCCGTCCTGGCCGGCCTGGCGGAGCGGGGCGTGCGGGCCCGGGGGTACTACCGGACACCCGTCCACCGCCAGCCCGCGATGGCCTCGTTTGCGGCGCGGGCGACCGAGCTGCCCGCGACCGATGAGCTCGCCCGGACCAACATCGCACTGCCGATGAGCCCGGTGCTGAGCAGTGACCAGGTGCGGGAGGTCGTGGCCGCCGCCGCCGCCGCCACCGGGCAGCGGTGAAGGTCTGGGTCGACTTCACGAACTCGCCGCACGTGCTCGTGCTGCGGCCGGTGATCGACAAGCTCCGCGGGCATGGGCACGAGGTCGAGGTCACCGCGCGCGACTTTGCTCAGACACTGGGTCTGTGCGAGCGCTTCGGGATCGCGCACACGACCATCGGACGTCACCGCGGCGGCGGGCTGGCGGCCAAGGCGAGGGGCCTGGCCGACCGCTCGGTGGCGCTGACCCGGTGGGCGCGGCCGCGGCGCTTCGACCTCGCCATCGGCCACGGGTCCAATGACATCACGGTGGCCGCGGCGCTGCTGCGCATCCCCTGCTCGACGACGTTCGACTACGAGTGGGCGACCGTGCAGCACAACGTCAACTGCCGCCTGGCCCAGGCGGTGGTGGTCCCCGACGCGATCCCGCCCGAGCGCCTGGCCCGGTACGGCGCGCGCCGGAAGATCCACTCCTACCCGGGTCTCAAGGAGGAGTACTACCTGGCCGACTTCGAGCCCGACGAGGGCATCCTCGCCCAGCTCGGCCTGGACCTCGCTGAGCCGATCGCGGTCGTCCGCACGCCGCCCGTCGTCTCGCTCTATCACCGGTTCGAGAACGATCTCTTCTCCCAGGTGCTCGACCGGTTGCGGGGGACGCAGACGGTCGTCTTCCCGCGCACGGAGCAGCAGCGCGCGCAGTTGACCGCCGGCAGGGGATTCATCGTCCCTGCCGGGGCGATCGACGCCCAGTCGCTGATCGCCCACGCCGACCTCGTCGTCTCGGCCGGAGGCACGATGAACCGCGAAGCGGTCGCGCTCGGGACGCCGGTGTTCACCGTGTTCGAGGGACGCCTCGGCGCCGTCGACGAGCGCCTGATCGCCGACGGGAGGCTGCTGCGCCTGCACAGCGCCGGACAGGTGGTCCTGGCCAAACGGGTTCCCTCAGAAGGCCCGCCGAGGATCCGGCGCGACCCGGCCTTCCTGGCCGATCTGCTGGCCGGCCCGGCCGGCGGCCTGTGACGGCCAGGGCGGATCGCCCGGGGACGACGCTCACATACCCCAAACAGAACCAGTCTCCCGGAGCACCTAGAATCCCGGTCGTGCGCCGGCGGATCAGATCCGCGGCCTTCCCCGTTCACCGCCACTCCCTGCCCCAGATCGTGGTGGACGGCATGCTGGTCGCGCTCGCATATTTCCTCGCCTTCCGGCTGAGGTTCGACAACTTCACGGTCCCGACCCAGTACGAGGAGTTGTTCGAAGCCACGATCCCGTGGGTCGTGCCCGTGGTGCTGATCGTCCTGGCCGGCTTCGGGCTCTACCAGCGACTGTGGAACTTCGTCGGCCAGCGCGACTACGAAGGCGTGGTCAAGGGCGCCGTGGTGGCGACGTTGGTGATTGTGGGAGCGATCGCGCTGCTGCATCCCGTGCAGACTCCACCCAGCGTCGAGTTCCGCCACAGCGAGGTGAGCACGGTATCGGCCCCGGTGACGCTGCCGGCAAGCGTGATCGCGCTGTTCCTGCTGCTGGCGCTGGCGCTGCTGATCGGCGCCAGGTTCCTCGTTCACCTCGTCGTCGAGGGCCGAGTGCGCAACTTCCGCGCCGCCCGCGACGCGCGCGATGTCCTGATCGTCGGCGGCGGACAGGGCGGCCGGCTGGTCGTCCGCGAGCTCGCCCGCAACCCGCAGCTGCGGCTGCGCCCGGTCGGCTTCATCGACGATGATCCGCGCAAACAGGGGATCAAGGACGAGCACGGGCTCAAGGTGCTCGGCACCACCGGCGCCGAGCAGCTCTCGCGCGTGCTCGATGAGGTCGAGCCCGACGAGGTCATCATCGCGATCCCGTCGGCGCCCGGAACGGTCCGCGCCCGGGTCGTGGCCGCGTGCCGCGCGCGCGGGATCCCGGTCCGCACCACCCCGACGGTGTTCGAGCTGCTGCAGGACGGGTCGGGTCAGCTGCAGGTCACGCGCCAGCTCCGCGAGGTGCAGGTGGAGGATGTGCTCGGCCGCGAGCCCGTGCTGATGGAGCTCGAGCGGGTCGGGGCCTATCTGAGCGGCCAGGTCGTGCTGGTGACGGGCGCCGGAGGCTCGATCGGCGCCGAGCTCTGCCGGCAGATCGCGCGAGTGGGACCGCGGCGCCTCGTGCTGGTGGATCACGCCGAGGACAACCTGTTCGAGATTCTCCGTGAGCTCGAGCAGGAGCGTCACGTTCGCACCGCCGTGCCCGTCCTCGCCGACTGCAAGGAGGAGGAGCGGATGCGGGAGGTCTTCTCCGAGCATCGGCCCGCGGCCGTGTTCCACGCCGCCGCCTATAAGCACGTGTCGATGATGGAGCTCAATCCGGTCGAGGCCGTGCGCAACAACGCGCTGGCCACGAGGCTCGTGGCCAGGATCGCCGGTGAGCTCGGAGTTGCCACCTTCGTGCTCGTATCGACCGACAAGGCGGTCAAGCCCGCGACGGTGATGGGCGCTTCCAAGGCGCTGGCGGAGTGGGCGGTCGAAGCAGCCGCCGCGCGTCATCCGAGCACCACGTACTCGACCGTGCGCTTCGGCAACGTCCTGGGCTCGTCGGGCTCGGTGGTGCCGATCTTCCGCCGTCAGATCGCCACCGGCGGCCCGGTCACGATCACCGATCCGCGCATGAGCCGCTACTTCATGACCATCCCCGAGGCGGTGCAGCTGATCATCCGCGCCGGTTCGCTGAGCGAGGGCAGCGGCGAGGTGTTCGTGCTCGAGATGGGGGAGCCGGTGATGATCATCGATCTCGCGAAGGCGATGATCAGCCTCTCGGGGCTCGAGCCGCAGCGCGACATCGTGATCGAGGTCATCGGCGCGCGGGCCGGAGAGAAGCTCCATGAGGATCTGTTCAATCCCTACGAGCGTCCGCAGCCGACTCCGGCGCAGAAGATCGTCCGCGCCGAGCGCGAGCGACTCGACCCGCCATGGGTGGAGAAGACGTTCGGCGAGATCAACCTGCTGGTGCTCGAAGGGGATGCGGCCGCACTCGCCGAAGAGGTGTCGAAATTGTCCAAACTCAGGGCCGGCGCGCCCCCGGCGCAAGCCGCCCGGATGGCAACGTAGACTGCGAGCGCAGACATGGGCTTTACCGAAAACGCCTTCTCGGTCCACAACTTCATCAATTCCGTGGGCGCCGATGCCGGCTTCGCCTCGATCATCGGGCTGGCCATCCTCGTGCTGCTGTATTTCGCCCAGGCACGGGAGACGGCCTCGCTGCGCGAGCATGCCAAGGAAGCGGCGACCCGCATCATGGAGCTCGAGCGGCGCGTCGCCCAGCTCACGCAGGCAGGGCCGGCACCCGCTCCGAGCCCGGCGGCACCGGTGGCCAGTGTTCGTCAGGCGGCGAATCCGATCGCGGCGGCAGGCTCCGGCTCCGCCGCGGGTGTCCCGGCACCGATCTCGGCTGCGGCGGTGGCAGCGCTGGGCGTTGGCGAGATCTCGGCCTCCCACCACGGGCAGCTCGCGGCCATGGCGCCCAGCGCTCCGGCCGGAGTCGGCGCTCCTCCGCTGAACGCCGCCACGAAGCTGATCTCCACCCAGTCCCGGGTCGCTGCGCCGGTTGAGCACGTGCCGGCCGCTGTGCCGGTCGCGACGCCGCCTCAGGCCGCCCCGGGCGCCAACGGAACCGAGCACGCCGCGGTTCTGCCGCAACCGGCGGCGGCGCCGGTCTCGGCACCCGTGCCGAAGCGCCCTCCTGTCCAGATCCGTCCTGGCGCATCGACGGCCGGCCGCCCCGGGGGCGGCGCCGCGCGTCCGGGCGGGCCGCCGCG
>JADGPN010000420.1 GCA_017882465.1 Solirubrobacteraceae bacterium | reverse complement strand
TGCGCGGATTTCGGGCGCGGTCCGCGGCCCTGCTTGCGGCGAGGAAGACGCCGAGCCGCGTGATCGCGTTGTCGCCTATGAGCACTCGTAGGCCGGAGGCCGCCGCCATGACGGAAGCGATCGTCGGCTCTGGCGGTCGCCGACACCCTGGGGCACCAGTCCGAGGTCGCCCAGGACCCACGCCCGGGACCTGGACGGGCCTTCCCGCCGCGTTGCTGGAGGACACGTGAAGCGGTCATGGATGCACGGCTGCTGCTTCGGTGCACGAGCAGACCAGTGGCTGGCGCCCGGTCGGCGATTGTCTGTGGGTGGACGCTAGAGCGCTCGGACTCGGTTGACCGCGGAGCTCAGCGCTTGCTCGGTCTCGGGCGGCTCGTTGGCAGCCTGAGCGCCGTGGGTAGGGCCAAGGCCAGCATGAGGTCGCCGTGCAGCTTGAGCTTGCGGGCGATCAAGAGTCGCTGCGGGCTGGCAGTACCGCCGGCGAGTCGCAGGAACGCCACCGGTTCAAGTTCGAGCGTCAACGCCGGCTCGTGCCCGGCCAGTCCTGACTTCGAAGCCCGGCCGCCGGCGAGCGCGAGCCGGTAGCGGTCGACTCCGCCGTCTCGCCGGCCGGTGATCCTGAACTCCACGACCGCGTTGACGCGCGTACCGGGCTGCGCGCGCTGACGGATCGTGCGGAAGATCAGCCACAACAGGACGCCGCGAGGGCGGCTGCGGATAACCGACTGGAGTCTCTGATCCGAGGTCCTTCTCACCCAGCAAGCGAGTGCCTCGGCCTTGAGGTCGGCAAACCAGTGCTTGCGCGGGCGGCGCTGGACGGTCTTCATCACCATATGTCTGGCTGCCGACAATATGCCGATGTCCGTCGTTATGGCGGAGGCGATCACGTCCGCGCCGAAGCCCGCCATCGCCCGTGGTGCAACGCAGCCGCATCCGCGCGGCCACACACCGCGAATGCCGCACCGCTGGGTTTCGTCGGGCGTCCGCCATTAGGTGCTTGAGGCGCCGATCCGGAACCCCTTCGGTGCGGGTTCCACGCGGAGGGGGCTCGGCGGTAGGTTGCCGCGGAGCTCGTGATCGTTGTAGTCGACCGGCGCGACGTCGTTGGGGGCGTCAGGATGAAACAGCGATGCCAGGTACTGGATCTGCTCGCGTCCGACTGCCAACTCTCCCATGCCTCCGCCGTACGTCGGGATCCTGTGCTGGGCACAGTGGTCGTAGACGTCGAGCAGCCGACGCAACGTGCCGTGACGTGCGGGCTTGATGTTGATCGCCCGAGGCGGGATCGGCAGCTGATCGATGTCCTCAGGGGTGCAAACGGGAAGGTCCCAGGTGATGCGGCCGAAATGGGGTTGTAGGACTTCTCGAGTGGCGGTATTCAATCCGGGATCCTCCAGCCAGACGTCCGGGAACGCCGTGGCGAGCCGCCGGTAGAGGTCGGGATCTGGTGCCAGCGCCACCGGGGCCTGGGGCGGGTACAGGCCCTTGAGGTCGATGATGTCGACCCTGCCAGTCGCTGCCAGCTGTTCCATCAGCCCATCACTCCACTCAGGCGCGGGATCGAGCTTGAACCGCAGCGAGGGAACACGTGCCAGCCTTTGGTTCACCGCTTCGATCCCGCGCTCGCCGAGACTGAGCGAGTTGACAAATGTCACCGGTCGGCACTCACGCTTAAGCGCTTCAGCGAACGGAAGACTGGCTTGACGAAGCGCGAGATCAAGTGCTGCGCTCTCCAGCGCCCACCGTCGGAATGTCTTCGGGAAGCCCGGAGGAAGCTGCGGACCGTCATACAGCTCGACCTCGTCCAAGCACGCGGCGAAAGACTCGATTGTCCAGAAGCCGCTGAGCGGCAACTCAGCAGCCGAACTCGCAAACGCGTGCTGCGCGGGCTCAAACGGTGTGACGTCCTCGCCCAGTCCATCTTCTCCGGCGCCGTGAAGCCGAACCAGGGTGGTGTACCGCGTAAAGGCCGGACTGAACGCCCTCACCAGCGGTTCGAGCGAGTACGACTCAATCACGACCGGCAGCTGCGCGATCAGCCCATACGTCGTCTCGGCGCTCGATCCTTCTGACCCGGTCCCAGCCATGGCGCCGATCATCCCATGTCGAAGCCCTCCGCTGAAGACTCACTGAATCTGTCGGCAATGAGCTCGACGCGCAAGAGCAGTCGCTGGCGTCCGTTGGCACGCTCACTCTTGCCCAGGACAACATTCTCGCCGACGTCTGCCCGCACTCGCGATCAACAGCCAGAGCATTGACGCGGCGGCGCTGCACGCCCGCGTTCGTCCCCAGCGAGGTCTCACACCGGGACCCTCGGAAACCAACAGGAAGCGCAAGTTCCCGGCGGCCCTGTCGCGCGCTCGCTTCCGCCCAGAGGCATCGGTGCGACAGCGAGCGGCGGCGCTGCTGGTGGTCCGGCAAAGCAGCCGCGGCGCGGACGCGACTGCTTCAGGCGTGATCCAACAGCGTGCCGTGGCTCGCCCCGGTGATCGTGGCGGCCAGTCCTGCTCTGCTCCCGACACGAGCATCGCGAGCGGGGGCCGCCTTCCATTCACTGGTTCTTCTCCGTGGGTTGGGCCGCAGAGGCGGTTGGATTTCATCCATATTGGCCGATGTGAGCCGGGGCACGCCCGTTGTAGCGTCGCGGGTCGCGAGTAGCCAGGCCGGCCCAATCGTTCCGGGCTGGGCCAACCGTTCAGATGGCGGGTCGACCGTTCCGATGGAGGAATCTATGAGCATGAGCGCAGGTCACCTGGAATCGATTACGACGCGCGACACCGCGGAGCTGAGGGTGGGCACGCTGGAGTTTCGCGATCGCGCGCCAACAGCGGACACGGCCCAGTCGCGCTACCACCGTCTGGACTTCGTGCGCGGCGGCGAGGCGTTCCTGAGCAGCTACCAGGTCGCTTCGATCCGTTGCATGCGGAAGGAGCTCCTGAGCGTCGGGGGCGAGGAGGACCAGCTGCCATGACTACGAGTTCGAGTTCAGCGAGGGCCAAGAGCCCCGAGCACAACCGGCTGGAGGAGGCGCGCACGGGTGCGGTTCCGTGGAAGGCGTGGGGGCCGTATCTGAGCGAGCGGCAGTGGGCGACGGTGCGCGAGGACTACAGCGGGGGCGGAGACGCTTGGAACTACTTCCCGCACGAGCAGGCGCGGTCGCGTGCTTACCGGTGGGGTGAGGACGGCTTCGCCGGGATCTGCGACGAGCAGCAGCGGCTGTGCCTGTCGCTAGCGTTGTGGAATGGCGCCGACCCGATTCTCAAGGAGCGGATGTTCGGCCTGAACAACAGCGAGGGCAACCACGGCGAGGATGTCAAGGAGTACTGGTTCTACCTGGACAGCACCCCGACGCATTCGTATCTGAAGTGCCAGTACAAGTATCCGCAGCGGGCGTTTCCGTATTGGGACCTGGTCTCCACGAACCGCAACCGGGGCAAACAGGAGATGGAGTACGAGCTGCTGGACACCGGCATCTTCGACGAGGACCGGTATTTCGACGTCGTCGTGGAGTACGCGAAGGCCGCTCACGATGACATCTTGATGCTGGTCACGGCGTACAATCGCGGCCCGGAGGAGGCGACGCTGCATCTGCTGCCGACGCTGTGGTTTCGCAATACGTGGTCGTGGGGCGACGAGGTCACCAAGCCGACGCTTGCGGCCGCCGACGGAGAGTCGGGAATCGCCGCGGCGCGTGCCTCGCACGCGGAGCTGGGCGAGTGGGTGCTGCGCGCCTCGGGGTCGGCGCAGTTGCTGTTTTGTGAGAACGAGACCAATAACGAGCGTTTGTTCGGGGTTGCCAATGCTTCGCCTTATGTCAAGGATGGGATCAACGAGTTCGTTGTGAACGGGGCGGCCGGTGCGGTCAACCCGGAGCGGACGGGGACCAAGGTCGCCGCCGATCACGTGCTGCAGGTGCCGGCCGGGGACAGCGCGTCGATTCGTGTGCGCTTGACCGTGTCGGGCGGCTCGCAGACGGACGTGCCGGGTAAGGGAAAGCCGCTGGGGGCGGACTTCGATCGCGTGTTCAAAACGCGGCGCGACGAGGCCGACCAGTTCTACGCCACGGTGATCCCCGCCTCTCTGCAA
>JADGPN010000419.1 GCA_017882465.1 Solirubrobacteraceae bacterium | reverse complement strand
CTTCGGTGTAGGACTCTTTCATTCCCTCTCTCTCATGCCGGTTGTCCGGCGCTTTCCGGAAAATGGGGCTAGCGCTAGCCGACTCAGCCGCGATCGGACACCGCGCGCTCGGACTGTTCGGCAGTCACGACTGTGACCGGCAGCCCGAATTGCTCCACGCGGTGGGGCAGGTCCCGGCGCAGCCAATGTGACACTCGCGCCGGCAGGGTCGAGATTATTATCTCGTCGATCCCGATATTCGTGACGGCCTCACGCACGGCGACGAACGGGTCGCTATCGCCGATGACCCCGTCAACGTGGCCTCCCGCGGCCTCCTCGAGCAGGGGTATCGCGAGCTCCAACGTCACTACCGCCTCATCGGTGTCGGGATCCCAGTAGGGCCGCGGCACGAGCAGTGTGAAAGAGCACGGAGAGCGGCTCGCTCGGGCGCGAACGGCGTTCAGCAACAGCGGCGTGGCGGCCGTGCGATGCGCCACGATGAGCGCTCGTGCTGAAGCGGAGGAAGCCATCGCGAACCGGCACCGATTATCGCAGCGCCAGGCGGCGGCAGTCTCGCTTGGCGCCCCGCTCGGGGCACGAGTGAGACCGCTCGCAGCGGGAGGAGACGATCGCCGGGAGTGCTGGTATGCGCGAACAGCGGAAACGAACCAGGGGAGGATCTTCGCTTACCACTGGCGGCCGTGTAGCTCGCCGCGATGAAGACGAACGTCGGGGTCTGGTCGAGTCGGCGCAGCGGCGGCTTGAACCGCATCGGACCCGGCCGCGAGAAGCGGTACTTGTAGGGGTCGCAGATCGGCTGGATGCGCTGGACTTGGCGTGGATAACCGGTACGCGCGCTTGGCCGCGGAGGCGCGGTCACTGACCTCAGGCGAGCCGGGCGCTGAGCTCGATCTCGGGCACGCCCGATAGCGCGCGCGAGACCGGACAGCCAGCCTTCGCCTCCTCGGCATGCTCGCGGAAGTGCCCCTCGTCGATGTCGGGGACTCGCGCCTCGACGTCGAGGTCGATCCGCGCGATCGTGGGCGCGCCGTCGACGTTTCGCAGGTGCACGCGGGCGGACGCGCGCACCGACTCGGGCGCGTGGCCGTGCTCGTCGAGGATGTTGCTAAGCGCCATCGCAAAGCACGACGCGTGAGCGGCGGCGATGAGCTCCTCCGGGTTGGTCCCGTCGCCCTCCTCAAAGCGCGAGCTGAACGAGTAGCTGCCCTGGAATACCCCGTCGCCGACCGAGACCGACCCCGCGCCACCCTTCAGGTCCCCGCGCCACTCGGCGCTTCCATTTCGCGTTGCCATGTCGCCTCCACCGTGTCGTCGTCGCAGATGGCAATCAATCATCGCAGGCGCCCAACGGCGACGACCGCTCGACATTCATGATCTCTCAGATCGGCCGCCAGCCAGTGATCTGCGCACCCGCCCACGAAGACGACACGAGCTAGCAACACCGACATGTGCTTGCGGTCGGTCGCTGTCGCTTCGCGCGGTGGCTGTCGGACAAAGGAAACGCGTTGTATGAAACGCACAACCGAGCGACGGGTCAGTCCCCGACCGGCGTCGTGTGAGGGCTCCTGACGGCCGTCGACCCGTTGTCTGGACTGATTTGACTCGGAGCGTCCGGAAGCTCGTATCAGATTTCTACAAGGAGGAGCGGTTCGCCAGGGTTTGTCCGACAGCCTCCGCGACAAGCGAGCGTCAGATGGGACGAGAACGCCGCTTCTCGTTTCACGAAGCAGCGGCAGCCTCGCTCCTGCCCAGACCGGCCAGCGACAGTTCTGCATGGGAACGGGAGCAGAAGCCCGGCGGACGCCGGGCAGCCGCGGCCCGCTGACTGCCGGAATCGTTCGTTCCGATGCAGCAGCGTCAGCCCGGCTCGATCCCGCCGCCGAGACTGGCTGCTTCACGCGTGATGTGGCAGTCCGGGCGATGCCACGCTCTTGCGCTTGCTGTCCAGGAGTTCGTGGCTAACGGTGGAGGGCGGCCGTGGTCGGCGCCGCCACAGTGCTGCATCGTCGGGCGGACGGGCAGCCGTGGCCGTGTCGGTCGGCGTGGCTGGTGGCGTTCCATTGCAGAAGTCGCGGAGCCGTCGGTCACGCCGCTCAAGGCTTCTCCTTCTGGGCGATAGCGCGAGCGACGAGCTACTCGGCGGGCCGAGATCCGGACGCCCGCTTTTCGGCGAAGCGCTCGCGCGCGAGGGACGAGTGTGGGCCGTGCCGGCGCTCAGTGCCGGCGGGGTGGGGTTCGGCGTGAGCTTCAACGCGAACTCACAAGCGAGCGACGCGCGCCCATCGATATGAAAGCGCAAGCTAGTGTCCTCCGCCGTTAATTCGTTGAAGAAGTCGTGAGAGTGACTCCAGGATCTGTTCGGCGGTCTTGGTCCAGATGAACGGCTTGGGGTTCTCGTTCCAAGCTGTCACCCAGTTGCGGATGTCCTTCTCCAGCGCTTGGACGCTGCGATGGTCTGAGCGTCTGAGGAGATCATCGGTGAGATAGGCGAACCACCGCTCGACCTGGTTGATCCAGCTGGAGTAGGTCGGCGTGTAGTGCATGTGGAAACGCGGGTGCTGCTCCAGCCAGCGGACGATCGCAGGGCTCTTGTGCGTGCCGTAGTTGTCACACACCAGGTGCACATCGAGCTCGTCAGGGACCTGACTGTCGATCTTGGTCAGGAACTTCTTGAATTCGACCGTGCGGTGACGCCGGTGCGTCGCGCTGATCACGCTGCCATCGGCAGTGTTGAACGCGGCGAACAAGCTGGTGGTGCCGTGGCGCAGGTAGTCGTGGGTGCGCTTCTCGGGCATCCCGGGCATCATCGGGAACGCCGGCTGCGAGCGCGCGAGCGCTTGCACCTGACTCTTCTCATCCACGCACAACACGACCGCCGCCTCCGGCGGGTTCAGGTACAGGCCGACCACGTCGTAGACCTTCTCGACGAACAGCGGATCGGTGGAGAGCTTGAACGTCTCGGTGCGGTGCGGTTGCAGCCCGAACGCCCGCCAGATCCGCCCGATCGTCGACTCAGAGAGCCCCGAGCGCTCGGCCATCTTCGCTCTGGACCAGTGCGTCGCATTCTCCGGAGTGGACTCCAACGTCGCGACCAGCACATCCTCTACCTGCTTGGAGGTGATCGTCGCCGGCCGCCCCGGCCGCGGATCATCCGAGAGCCCGTCCAACCGCAACTCGCAGAACCGCCGACGCCACTTGCCAACCGTCGCCGGCGACACGCCACACTCCGCCGCGACCTCCTTGTTCGCGTGACCCTGCCCGCACTTCAAAACGATCCGCGAGCGCAACGCCAACGCTTGGGAGGACTTCCGCCGACGCTCCCAGCGGACCAACTGGTCACGCTCCCCGTCGGTCAACTCCAACACCACCTTGGGACGTCCAGTTCGTGCCATGCGGCATCATACCAAACTTAAGCCACGAACTTAAGGCGGAGGACACTAGCTGGCGTCACGCTTTGCAGCAAGCGCTGGCGTGGCACCGCGCGAGACCGATCAGCGCTTGCTGATCGTTGAGTCCGGGGGCGCCCAGCTAACAATCAGCCGGCACCCTGGCGACGACTCGTTCGCGGCCCGCTACGCGGGCGAGCGTCTCGCCGTCTTGGACGGTGACGTTGACGCGATCGTGAAACTGCTGGGCGGGGACCTGAGTACCCCTTACCGGTTCGTGCGGGGTTGCCGAGGCGATGGCCGAGCTTGGGCGAGAGGACGAGACGCTGGCCTGGACGGCGCGTGGCATCGCGGAGACCCACGGCTGGCGGACGGCCAATCTGTACGACCTGGCGTGCGCCGTGTACACGAAGCGCGGGCAGCCGCTCGAGGTGCTTGCGCTGCGACGCGCGCAGCACGAGCGGATGCCATCTCTCTCAACCTATGGCCCCCTGCGGACCGCCGCCGAAGCGATGGACGCTTTGGCCGCTCGAGCGCGATGCCGCCCGAGCGGCGTTGCGAAGAACCGATCTGCGCGGGCTCGTCGACGCCCTCCTCAGCGAATACAGCACGCACGTGCGAGAGCACTACCGGCGACGGCCGACCCTGATCGCGATGCTGGACAAGGCCAACCTTCACTGAAAGGACCCCGCTTGGACCGAGG
>JADGPN010000418.1 GCA_017882465.1 Solirubrobacteraceae bacterium | reverse complement strand
TCAGTCGCTCGAGGAAGTCGATGAACACGAACTGGTTGAACTTGCCCTCAAACAGCGAGAAGCGCAACGACCCGTCGTTGCCGATCGCGGAGATCATGTAACGTCGCTATCGTAGGACTGTCGCCGAACAAGCCCCAGAGCTCCTCGCCATCACCGCCTCTGCGCTCGAGCGCGTACGCGGCTTCCGCGCCGCCGCGCCCGACCCGGCCAGCCGCGTGCTGTCCGTACGGGTCACCGACGCGGCCGACGGCGAGTACGTCTGCGCGCTGTCGCTCGAGCCGCAGGCTCAGATCCGCTCCGGCGACACCGTGCAACACGAGGGCGATCTCGCGATCGTAGTGGCGGGCGACAGCGTCGACAAGCTGCGCGGGGCCACCGTCGACTGGAGCGAGAACCGCCTAGGCGGCGGGTTCGTGGTCGTCAACCCGAACAAGCCGACGCCGCCACCGCTCGCCCTCCCGACCCTGCCGATGAGCCCGGGAGCCGGTCGCCCCGGCCCGCCGCCAGGTCCGCCGCGGCCGTCGCCCACGGGCGGGCTAGACACCGATGTCGCGCGCAGCGTGATGGCCGTGCTGGACCGCGACATCAACCCGAGCATCGCGAGCCACGGCGGGCACGCCGAGCTCGCCGCCGTCGACGGCGCCACGGCCTACCTGCGCCTCGGCGGCGGATGCCAGGGCTGCGGCATGGCCACGGTCACGCTCAGCCAGGGGATCGAGGTCGCGATCACCCAGGCGGTGCCCGCGATCACCCAGGTCGTCGACGTCACCGACCACGCCTCCGGGACCAACCCCTACTTCGAGCAGGCCAAGAAGTAGCCGGGGTACTTTTCAGTGGTCTTCTAGTTCGGCCCGGCCGCTGTCTCGGTTCATGCATATTGCCGCGCTTGGTCTGTAACTGCCTGCCTGGGCCTCGACTCGCTCACGGAATTTGGAGTCGTGAGCTGACATCGCCCACCGTGCGTGGCAGAGATCGGATAGCTCGAGGAACGCGCGTTATTATTATTACGTCGCTCACATAAGCCTGTTCAATAGGAGTACGCTCGGTGCTGAGCTGGTTCTGCGGCCAGAATCTTCAGCCCAATCCCGGATGCCACCAACGGCGCATTGTGCGTCACGAGGCGAGAGGCGGGGGCGACTGAGTTTTGACTGCGGGGCTGGTGCGTTGCTCGCACGGGCGTCGCCCAACCGGCTCTCGGTGGCTTCGTCTTACGCGACTGACCGCTCGCCAGGTCTAGCCCTCTTCCTTCCGCGCGGATCCGATCGAGGGATGGATGGTTTGAGGACCACGATGAGCAGGACACGCGCAGCGCGCGGGCGCGGCGAGTTCAATCGCGATAGCGTCGACCGTCAGCCGTCGCCGGCAATCGATGCCCGACGGCGCCTGAATACCCGGCGACCGCGTCGTGCCTGGATCAACGCAAGCGGGGTCGGCGGAAGCGATCCCCGCTACGCGCATCTCACGCGGTCGCACGACTGGGGTAGACGGCTAACCAGGTGTGGAGGAAGTGGGCAGCCGCGGATTTGCCGTGGTGGTCAGGATCACTAGCTGCATTGCGGACCGGCGCCTACGACGGAAACGGAACAGATGTCAGTAGTGGAACTTCAGGAACTCGAAGAGGTTAAGGACCTGTTGGCTAAGGGGCGGCAGGTGGGCGTCCTTTCCTACTCGGAGATCTCCCTGGCGACGTCCGAGCTGGATCTCGACGAGAGCGACGCCGAGGAGCTGCACGGTTTCCTGGAGCGCTCGGAGATCGAGCTGGTCGAGGAGGTCGATCCGGCACTCGCCGCGGCGGAGGTGGAGCGCGCGCCGGACAAGCGTGGCCGGCGCAAGCCCAAGACCGCGCCGGATCTCAAGCCGGCGGGGACGACCGACGGTCTGCAGCTGTTCCTGAAGGACATCGCCAAGGTGCGGCTGCTGACGGCGCAGGAGGAGGTCGATCTCGCGAAGCGGATCGTGCGCGGCGATCTGGACGCGAAGCAGAAGATGGTCGAGTCGAACCTACGGCTGGTCGTCTCGATCGCGAAGAACTACCGCAACCAGGGGCTGCCGTTCCTCGACCTGATTCAGGAAGGCACGCTCGGCCTCGTCCGCGCGGCGGAGAAGTTCGACCACCGCAAGGGCTTCAAGTTCTCCACATATGCGACGTGGTGGATTCGCCAGGCGGTCGCCCGTGCGCTGGCCGACAAAGCGCGGGCGATCCGGATCCCCGTCCACATCGTCGAGAAGCTCAACAAGATCGGCCGCGCGGAGCGCATGCTCGTGACCGAGCTCGGCCGCGAGCCCACGCCCGAGGAGATCGCCGACGTCGTAACGGGCATCGACCCGGACGAGGTCGAGTCGATCAAGCGCTCCGCGCAAGCTCCGATCTCGCTCCAGAAGCCGGTCGGTGACGAGGAGGAGTCCGAGTTCGGCCAGTTCATCGCCGACGAACAAGCCGAGTCTCCCTACGAGCGCGCCGTGGAGATCCTCACCAAGGAAGCCCTGCGAGACGCGCTCGAGAACCTGAGCTACCGCGAGCGCCGCGTGCTCGAGCTGCGCTACGGCCTCGGCGGCGAGCACCCGCGGACGCTCGACGAAGTCGGGCGCACGTTCAACGTCACGCGCGAGCGGATCCGGCAGATCGAGAATCAGTCGCTGAAGAAGCTGCAGTCGCTGACTGAGGCGCAGAAGCTTCGCGGCGTGGCGTAAGCCCAAACAACTTCTGCATGACAGGAAGAACGGGGCGCCGATTGGGGCCGATTCGCGTTGGGGGTCGGGGCCGGGCGCCCAGGCGCGGGCACCCGCCCTCGGGCGGGTAAGATCGGCGGCTGTTGCGCCGTGAGGGGCTGTATTCGTCGCTATTGACAGGCTGGCGGCGCGCGCGAGATGCGGGGCGGTGGACACGCTGCAGCGGCCGCACGGCCGACCGATGCCGAACCCGAGGGTCGAGGTCGAGAACGCTCGCTTGTGCCGGCGCGCGGAGCGCGCCAAGGTGGAGCTTGAGAAGGCGCGGCGGTGATCGAGGTCCAGGTAAACGTCTCTGCGCTCTTGGGCGAGCTGCTCGAGCCGAACGGCGCGATCGAGCGCGGGAGCACCGAGCGATGATCAAGCAGACCGTGCAGGAGCTCACGCCGCTGGTCGGCACGTGCCCGGTGTGCCGGGCGCTTGGCGCTGCTCCAGCAACGATCTACCGCGGCCGGCGCCCGCCCGAGTCCGCACGCTCGTGGTCCCACAGCCTCCCGCCCCCTACCTAGCGCATGAGGACGAGGTGATTCGCGTCTGTCTGGCCGAGCGCGGCAACCTCGTAGCGCCGGCCCGCCGCTTCGGGCGCTCACCCGACGCCGTGCGCCTGCACGCCCAGCAACTGGGCATTCATCGCCCACCGCCCCGCCGCCGCTGGACGGACTGGACGCACTGATCCGTGAGGGCTACACCAGCACCCTGGCGGCGCCCAGATCGCCCGCCAGCTGCCGCACCGGGGGGGGTCGACGGTCCGTTGACTCGGACTCGGCTACGACGCGTTTGCCGACTTCAAAGGCCATGATCATCCCCCATCGTTCGCGCTAGCCGACCCCCCCAAACGCATCTTCGAGAGCATTGTGACCGGGAAGTTGCTCTCGTAGATGCGTTGGTCGTCCGGTGCGATGGCTATGTTGGCGGCGACCGATGGCACCGGTGGGCAAGAGCTGGAGCAAGGCCAAGGCGGCGTGTCCGTGGCCGGAGCACGCCGGGTCGCGGGGGGGCTTTGATGGCCACTACGGGCCGCCGGGGCATCGCCGTCAGTACGACAAGTGCATCCCGGCCGACGGCGATCGTCGGCATCGGTTCACGGAGGTTCTGCCGCGCGAGGGATCGTGGAACGACGGCTGCGAGTCCTGCGAGCGCGACGTCGGCTTGCGCGAGGGGTCGCACGCGGCGCGGCGCTGCCAGTTCGTCGCCTGCGGGGTCGCCGAGGCGGTGGTGGCGGTTGGCGCCGGTTCGACCTACCGCGACATGGCGCTGGTAGCGGCGGGAGCGAGCCGAGCGGCTGCGGGTGGGCCCGGGCGGGGAGCTGCGGTTCTCGCGGCCCGGGTCGCTGGTGATGGACTGGGTGGAGGTGTTCGCGCCGGTCG
>JADGPN010000417.1 GCA_017882465.1 Solirubrobacteraceae bacterium | reverse complement strand
GAACGGACGTACACGTGTCAGGGAGCTCTGTGAAGACCGCCGGCCACGAAGACGACGCGCACCGATCGCAAGGTCGGAGCGATTGAAGAACTGCCCGGACGACGCTTTCATCTGCCAGCGCCGGTGAGGCTGACGAGCGCTCTCGGCGACTATGCTGTCGCTCGCAGCGACGGCATGGCTGACGACCACCCGGTCAACCGGATCGTCGCCGTTGCGCTCGTAGAGATCCGCGGGCGCGAGACGTTCAAAGCACTCGTCAGCGGTTGGGATCTTCTGATGGCCCGGGCGTCGAGGTAGGCGATCGCCGCGTAGATCAGCTTGTCTGTTTGCACTGCGATCAGTTCGTATGCCGCCACGGCTGCACATGCTGAGACTGCGTTGCTCACGGCATCGCAGCCGGAGCAGCGACGAAGGGAGGAGCGCCGGCTCGGTCGCACGCGAGCCGCGTGAGCGTCACAACGGAACGGAGAGTTCAGGAGTGAAGCCGCGGCCCGGAGACCGGCTACGGTCGTCCGATGCCCGTTGACTTCGACCAGCCAAGTTGGGAGGCGGCCAAATACCCTGGTCGCCACGTCGCTCCCGTGGGCGCTCAGGCCGGGGGCCGAGAGCTCGCCGCCAATGTCTACGAGCTCGACCCGGGCGCCGTCGGCTCGCCGTTGCACGTCCACCACGCCAACGAGGAGCTACTGCTCGTCCTCGCCGGGACCCTCTCGTTGCGCGGTCCGGACGGGACGCAGTTCCTGTCGGCTGGCGCGGTAGTCGCGTTCCCGCGAGGCCAGGCAGGTGCCCATAGCCTGGTCAACCGCTCCGACGCGCCTGTTCGCTACATCGTGGTCTCCACGACCAACCGCCCCGACATCGTCGAGTATCCCGACACAGGAGCGACGCTCGTCGTGCTCGCCGAGCAGCGCCTGGCCTATCCGCACGGTGCCGACGCGCACCAACAGCCCGTCATCGCCGAAGCGATGCGGGCGGCGGCCGACCGAGACGCCTGACGTGGCCGAGGGTGCAGCAGCCGCGCTGCCGGGCAAAGCATGGAGGACCTTCTCGGTGACCTACTTGCTCGATGTCCTCCGGGGGGTGCAGAGTACCCGTCAGCCGCGGGACAGCTCAACGATGAAGGGGGAGGGCCGGTCTCGCTCGACAGACGTGATGCGCGGCGCCGCGCTGCGTGAGCTGCCCCGGCGGCACGGTCATCAGCTGGAGAGCCGGAGCGCCACGCCTGAGCGCCCATCTCCGCGGCCTTACCAGGGAATGGTTTCGCCGTCCTGATCGGTGAACGTTCCCGTCGGACCGCCCTCCTGCAGCGCGAGGCGAATTGCGTCCTTGCCGCCTTCCTCCACGGGGAGCACCCCTCTGTGGTTGTTGAGGTCGGTGGCGACGAACCCCGGTGAGATCGCGTTCACCCGAATCCCTTCGGACTCGAGGGAGATCGCGAGGCCGACGGTGATCGCGTTCATCGCGGCCTTCGAGGCCGAGTAGGCGCCGAACATCGCGCGGTACCGATTTCCGGGTTGGGAGGCATTGGCGAGCGAGCCGACCCCGCTTGAGACCATGACGACCCGGGGCGATGGCGACTCGCGAAGCAGGGGAAGCGCTGCGTGTGTGACCGCGAGCGCGCCAAACACGTTCGTGTCGAAGATTTCGCGCAACTCGTCGAGCGACACCTTGCTGAGTTGACCCGACTGTGCCCTCTCCTCGAAGGTGTTTCCCGGCATCTCCTCCCACGGTGTCGCGTGGGAGATGCCCGCATTGTTGACGAGAACGTCGAGCCGGCCGAACTCGTCGCGGACCCGGTCCGCGGCGGCGGTGATCGAGGCCTGATCGGTGACGTCGAGCTGGATCGCGTGCGCGTCGCCGTCGATGCCCTGTGCTGCCGTCTCACCGTTCGCGAGGTCGCGCGAGCCGACCAGGACGGTAAGGCCGTGCTCCGCGAGATTCTTGGCGATCGTGAGTCCGATCCCCTTGTTGGCCCCCGTGATCAGCGCAATCTGGTTGTCATGCATAGTGAGCTCCTCGGCGCGTCGGGATGGGATGAGCCCGCGGTCGCGCGATGTAGATTGAGCGAAGGCGGACCATGTTCCAAATATAACCGGAACATTGTTCCACCTACGACCCCATGTCTGAGCCCCCGAAGAAACGCGCTGACGCGCAACGCAACACCGACGCCCTCCTCCAGGCCGCAATGACGGTGTTCGCACGCGATGGAGTCGATGCGGGGGTCCGGCAGATCGCCGAGGAGGCCGGCGTCGGGGTCGGCACGGTGTACCGTCACTTCCCGCAGCGCTCCGACCTCATCATCGCCGTATTTCGGCGGGAGGTAGACGCCTGCGCGGAGGCAGCGGCCGTGCTCGCCGCCGAGTACCCCCCAGGCGAGGCGCTCGCTCGCTGGATGCAACGCTTCGTCGACTTCATCTCAGCCAAGCGCGGGCTTGCCGGGGCGCTGCATTCCGGCAACGCCGCGTACGCGCCCCTGCCCGACTACTTCAACGCCCGGCTGCGACCTGCAATGCGCATGCTGCTGAGCGCCGCACAGGCAGCCGGCGAAGTACGCCCCAGAGCCGACCCCGACGATCTGCTCACCGCGGTCGCAAGCCTGTGCGGGCCGAGGCCGGGCACCGACCCCGAGCACCCACGGCGGATGGTCGCGCTGCTGGTCGACGGGCTGCGCTCGGAAACGACGTCGTCCGCCGGCGCCCAGCCGCCTGAGGCCCAGCCAGCGGGCGGCGTCACAGGATGGGCGGGGACAAACCCGACCTGCGTGACGAGCGACGGCGAGCTGCGGAAGCGGGTCAACGGCTAGGCGCCGATCTTCGTCAGGGCTGCTGACGGATCATCGCTCCTCACCGCTTGGGTTGACAGCCATGCCTGAACGACCGTTAGAGACGATGCTCAAACGCGCCGATCGGGAAGCAACCCAACGGGAAGTCGATCTCGAGGCGATCTTGGTCAGGCAGCTGCGCGAACTCATCGCCGCGCGCTGGCTGCTCGTCTCCAGGAAGCGGTCGACGCTTCGAGTCCGTCGGAGAGCTCTGGGCCGGACAAGGTGTTCCTGGCTCACTACGAGCCGCGCCTACGCGACAACTAGCAGCGCGCGGTCGAAGGGCGACGACCGCGCGGCAGGCGGCCCGTTCCTGACCTGATCGGCAACGAACTTGCTGAGCCCGAGGCGACCCCACCACCAACAAACCGCACGCCGAAGACAGTTCGCATCCGCCGCCGACGGTGCGTTGACGCACCGGGCGCAAGCGGCGGGCTCGCCGTCCCTTCGTCCGCTCTTGGCATGAGCATCTGTCGCGGTGCGGCGAGACACAAGTTAAGCGCGGAAAGCTGACATCGCGGGACGAGCGGTTTCGCCACTCGAGCATCCGCCAACCTCACGAGCGCAACGGCGACGTAGCATCGTCGCTCTGAGGCCTGCTCGGCGGGGCGGCCGCACGATCGGAATCTGCAGGAACTCGATAGCGGAGGTCCGGCGCCGTACCGGAGCCTTCGGCTATCGCGTTCCGCGCCGGTGACCTCCAGCGGCGCCCGAGTCACGTGCGCCCCGGGATGACCGTCAGCCGGCGTAGAGTCCCCCGCATGCCGACCTTCGTCCTGCGCCTCATCGCTCCGCGCCCGAACTTCGCCCAGACCCTGACCGATTCCGAGCGGGAGATCATGAACAGCCACTCCGCCCACTGGCACCCGTACCTCGAACGTGGCGACATGGTCGTGTTCGGACCGGTCCTCACCGACGAGGACTCCTACGGCCTCGCCGTGGTCGAGACCGAGGACGAGCAGGCGCTGCGCGAGTTCGCTGCACAGGACCCGGTCGTGACGACCGCAACTGCGGCCTTCGAGTTCGGGCGGCTGGCCGCGGGTCACGTTCGCGTGGGCTGACCAGGGGTTACACGCGCCGGCGCGGTGCGCGTGGGCCCTGGCGCTCACGGGCTGCCTTTGTCCGCAAGTACACGCTTCGCGGCCTCGCCAGAACCGCCGCGAGAGTGCTGGGTGTGCGTAGAAGGAGAAGCGAGCGCCAAGCCCCTCTCGTAGATCCCGGGGTGGTTGACTTCAACCTCGGCATGGAGCGACGCATCTGCGAGTTCGGGTTTCC
>JADGPN010000416.1 GCA_017882465.1 Solirubrobacteraceae bacterium | reverse complement strand
CGAGCGCCACGAGGCACTGGAGCTGACGCTCCTGATCGCCGACGGTGACGCCCGCTGGGGCGACTACCGCTCGGCCCTGAACGCGCTCGACGCGGCCGAGGCGCTGGAAGGAGCTCTCCCACCCGAATACGAGACCAAGCGCCGCATGTGGACAGCCGAGGCGGCACGACATCCGTGAGGAGCCGAGACGAGGGCGCCGGTCCCCCCAATACCCTCCCGCCGATCCCGTCGCTGCGCGCACTGGTCGACGTGTTCGCCTTGGCAGACCTCGCCGGCGGAGGAGACCGATCGGTCAAGCGATCAGAGCCGGCCACCCGCCGAACGTGGCTATTCTGGGGTTGTGGTGGTGTTGTGGTGGTGATTCGGTTCATCTGTCCTAAGCGCGCCAATCGGGTGCAGGTATGCCTTGCTCTCGCGGTCGCGGCTTGTGCGGTCTTTGCGGTTCCGGCTGCAGCGGCGGCGAAGCCGGCGACGGTCACGGTCATGAGCCGCAACCTTAACCTGGGGGCGAACCTCGAACTGGGAGTGCGGGCCACAAGCCTCCAGGGGCTGGTGAACACGGCGGGGACGATCCTCCACCAGGTCGACCAGAACAACTTCCCGGTCCGAGCGAAGGGGCTGGCAGCAGAGATCCTGACCAAGAACCCGGATCTGGTCGGGCTTCAGGAAGCGGCGCTGTGGCGTACCGGGCCATGCACCGAGAACCCGCTTCCGCCGCAGGCGACACACGTGCGCTACGACTACGTGCAACTGCTGCTGAACCAGCTCAACCGCGGCAAGCAACGCTATCGCGTGGTGATCTCCGAGCCGGAGTTCGACTTCGAGGTGTACGCGAACACCGACGGCAACGCGTCGACCGCGGCGCCGGGGTGCCCGCTCGGCAGCGAGATCAACGGCCGGCTGACGATGCGCGACGTGATCCTCGCCCGCGTCGGGCGCGTCAGAACGTCCAATGCCCGCGGCGGGCACTTCGTCACCCAGCTCCAGGTGAAGCCGGCCGGCGTCGCGCTCAACGTCACACGTGGTTGGACGCAGGTGGATGCGCAGGTGGCGGGGGCGGCCAAGTTCCGCTTCGTCAACGCGCATCTCGAGGCGTTTGACAACCAGTCGAGCAACCACACCAACACGGGCGCCGATGTCGGCAACGGCAAGATCCGTGAGGCGCAGGCCAAGGAGCTGGTCAAGCGCGGCGGCCCGGCGACCGTCCAGCTGCCGGTGATCCTGGTCGGCGACCTGAACTCTGACCAGAGGACCGAGGTCAAGCCCGGTGACGCGCTCGCCTACGAGGCGCTGCTGCGCGCCGGCTTCGTCGAGCGCAGCACGAGCCATCCGCTCGGCTGCTGCCTGAAAGGCGACATACTCACCACGTCCGGCGGCAGCAGACTCAGCGACTTTGATCACAAGGTCGACCACGTGATGACGAACGCGCCGCGGAAGATCCAGCTCGTGCGCTCATCAGTCACGGGTCTGAAGCCGGTCAACGGCTTCTGGGACTCCGATCACGCCGGCCTGTTCAGCGTGTTGACCCTGCCGCCCCTCGCGCCCGCTCAGCCGCCCCCGGGGCTCGGGTGAGCCCTGCCGTAGAGCACTGAGTCGGACAGCGACTCGTTCGCGATTGGCCGGCGACCGGGGCCGGTTGACGCTGCTCGGACTCGCGAGCCGGCGACGATCGCGCGTGATCGGGCAGGTCACGATCACAATCACCTGACCCATCGCCGCTCGGTGCGAACCGGCCGGCAGCGATGCCTGGATCGGCCTGCGTGGTCAGCCACTGATCCTCGTCAGCCATATCAATGCTCTGCGATGGATGTCTGCCATCTGCGCGGGACTGATGGTGTGCGTCGCTCCCGGATATGTGACCTGGGCGCAGTCGACGGACACCGCATGGGCCGCGCGGCAGGTCGCGGCGGCGAGCATGACGGGCTCGGCTCGGTCGGCGGTGCCGTTGAAGAGCAGCATCGGGGGATGGCCTCGACGGATGTGCGCGGGTTGCTCGTATCCAGCGAGGCTCACGACTGCTCGCACCCGGTCCGGGAACTCGCCCGCCGCCCGGAGAACGGTCAGCGCACCGGCGGAGTATCCCCAGAGCACGACGGAAAGCGGCGATAGGGTCGGCTGTGCGCGGAGTTGTGCGAGAGCCGCAACCGTGTCCTGCACAGCTCGCTCAAGGGCGCGTTCGCGATTCTGGGCACCGCCGAGGCGGTAGTCGATCGTGGCGGTTGCGTAGCCGTCGGCGGTCAGCAGGCCGGCCCACGTGTCCATGTCGGCGCGGCTGCCCCCCACAAAGCCGCCACCGTGGACGAGGACCACGAGCCCGCGCGCCGCGGGTGGCCGGCGGATCGTTATTCCCATCACCCTGCCTGACGCTGTGCGGTAGGACAGCTGCGTGGACCCCGTGGACGTCGGGCGGGTCGGTCGCACCTGGCCGCGGTCTTGCGTGGAACGGCAGCCGCCTGCGGCAATGAGCCACGTGCTCGCCAGCGCGAGCGACAGCAGCACCGCGCGTCCATGGGGCCCACGTAGCGAGAGTTGCATCCGTCGGCGTGTTTGCATCGAAGCCAGCACGATGCCAACGGTAGGCCGAACACACGAGCCCGGCCACTGCTCATCCGGACGCGCGCAGCCACGCCTCGTCGACGACGCCCCATACCCTGCGAACTCGATCGCGAGCGCAAGCGCGGTCGATGACCGGTCCAAGTGCACACTGACCCGTCATGCCTGGGCGGCTCCCGGCTCCGGCGATGTCTCGGATGAGCCCGCTGCGCGAGGAGGAGCGGAATCGCGCGCGGGGCCCGCGCGACTCCACTCGGCCTTCTAGACCGCTGCCGCTGGGCCGGAGTCGCGGCTGCCAGACTGTCGGGGTGAGCTGGGACGAAGCCCCCCTCCGCGAATGCGCGGCCCGATGGTCTGGCTGTGCGCGTTTGCGACGGCGCGCTGGTCGCGGGTCGAGGTCAGGACCGCCCACACGAGCAGGCCGACGACCGTCAGTAGAGCGAACGCCGAGAAGCAGGCGTTGAGAACGATCATTGAGGTTTCCATGCGATTCCTTGTGCTAGTCGTGGTGTGAGAACCACTGACGCCAGATCTGCGTCAGGAGCGTGTGCTCAACGCTAGGCGCAGCGTGGTAAGGCGACGGTAATGCGCCGGTGAGGGCTTGGAAAAGGCGCCCTCGCCGCGGCACCGTGGATCGGTTGCGTCAAGATGGCCGAATGGAATCCTCAGGCTGCGTGCTGGTGGTTGATGACGAGACGAACCTCAGGCGCCTGCTGCGCAGCTACCTGCAGAAGGGCGGCTTCATGGTGGTTGAAGCCGCGAGCGGGCTCGATGCTCTGTCGCTGCTGCGTACCGAGGAGATCGATGTCGCGCTCATCGATGTGATGCTGCCCGGTATCGATGGTCTTGAGCTTGTGCGGCGGATTCGCGCTGAGTCGGAGGTGCCGATCATCCTCATCACCGCACGAGGCGAGGAGACAAGCCGGGTCGCCGGTCTGGAGGTGGGAGCCGACGACTACGTGGTCAAGCCGTTCTTCCCGCGCGAGGTCGTGGCGCGCGTACGGGCGCAGCTGCGGCGCTCGCGAGGGATGCTCGAGGAACAGCAGCCGCTGCGGCTCGGGCCTGTGGAGCTGGAACCGCAGTCCCGTCGCTGTCAGGTCAACGGTCACCCGGTCGAGCTGACCCGGCGGGAGTTTGATCTACTCGCCGCGCTGCTCGGGCGACCCGATGTGGTCATCAGCCGCGAGCAGTTGCTCGACCGGGCCTGGGGGAGCCGGTTCCTATCGCCTAAGACGGTTGATGTCCACGTCGGTTCGCTGCGGCACAAGCTCGGCGAGGCGGTGCGGATCGAGGCGGTGCGTGGGCTTGGCTACCGGCTCACGGGCTGATGCTGAGGCGCCTGGGATCGCTTCGACTCTGGCTGGTGGCAGCGATGACCGTTGCCGCCGTGACTGGTCTGGTTGCCGCCCGGTTCGTCATCGCGGGGATCGAAAAGCGCGACGAGCTGGCGAAGGATCGCCGCAAAGCCGAGCTGGTGGCGGCCTCGATCGCCGCCCAAGTCGGCGCCGGCGCCACCCCGGCACGGCTGCAGATCATGCAATCGGTGCTTCCCAAC
>JADGPN010000415.1 GCA_017882465.1 Solirubrobacteraceae bacterium | reverse complement strand
AAGCAGAAGGCACGGCGTCGGCGGGGAGCGCGCTGGAGGCGATCTGTCGATCGTGAAAACGGCATTTCGAGGACCCGCGATGGAACGCGGATCTCGCCGGGAGCAGGGCCCACGGACGACGTGCAGATCCGGCGAGCTACCTATGTAGCCGTGCCCGGCGCCTGCCCGCTGGTCGACGTCGGCGCGGCGCCCGGATCTGGGCGAACTCGAAAGCGAGCTTCGGCGCGCGCACCGCGGGATCGGGACGATCGCAATGTCGCCGAAGCGATCGCGCGGTGTGCGACGGCGCCACGGCGAATGCGATCATCGCGTGCTGAGTGCCCGGTTCGCCCGCAGAACTGGGAGCGGCACTACTCGGCTGAGGGCCAGAACCCTGGACGAGCGGAAGGTTCGCCATGCGATCGCCCAAGGGGCGACGGCATCCCGGGCGGTTCGGTCCTGACGAGATGCTTGACGGGTGGCGGGATGACGGCGTTCATGGGCGTGCTTGCGACGATCGGCGGGCGATATCGTCGCCGTCCTCGGCTGCGGGTCATCGAATGAGGGTTGTGGCGGGCGATTGGCGTCGTGGTCAGGCTTCCGCCTCTGGGTCGGACGGGTCTGAAGCTGTAGCGGCGGGCGGGTGACGGGTTCGCGTTTGTCCTATGGTCCAGGCCGTGAGATGTGGCGCGTCACTGGCGTCTACGACGGTCCGAGGCGAGGCTCCGTATGGCTGAGATGAAATGGTGGGGCTGGGGCCTGGAGGGAGCAGAGTTCACGCACGCGGATATGCCTGGTCTGGCGCCGTTTATCGAGAGGGTCCTGGGGCTTGACGTGCGGCGTGTCACGGCGCCACCGCCGAGCTTCGCGTCGCTGTGCATCCCGGACTCGATGCTTCCGGCGGCGCTGCGGAGCGAACTGGAGCAGACCCTGGGGCCGGACCATGTCTCGATGGACGAGCTTGACCGGGTGGTGCACGGTCGGGGGAAGTCGCTGCGCGACCTGATCCGGCAGCGACGCGGTGACCTGCCGCGGGTCCCGGATGTCGTCGTGCGTCCAGCGAACGAAGAGCAGGTCGCCGCGGTCCTGCGATCAGCGGTGACCCAGGACGCGGTGGTGATCCCGTTCGGGGGAGGGTCGTCTATCTCGGGTTCGCTAGAGCCGGCCCCGGCACAGACGCGTCCGGTCATCTCGGTCGACCTCTCGCGTCTGGACGCCGTGCTGGAGGTCGACCGCTTATCGGGCCTGGCTCGCGTCCAGGCCGGTGTTCTGGGCCCGGCTCTGGAGGACCAGCTGAGAGGCCATGGATACACGCTCGGGCATGTCCCTGACTCGTTTACTCACTCCACCCTCGGCGGGTGGATTGCCACGCGCTCCTCGGGGATGCAGTCCGACCGTTATGGGGACATCGCTGATCTGACCAAGGGTGTGCGGGTCGTCACTCCGAGCGGGACGCTGGTGGTCAGGCCGATTCCGGCGATGTCTGCTGGGCCGAGCGTACGTGAGATGATCCTTGGCAGCGAGGGCCGGTTGGGGATCATCACCGAAGCGACGATGCAGGTCCGTCGGTTGCCCGAGCAGCGCACGATCCTGGGCTACCTGTTTCCGTGCTTCGCCGACGGTCTGGCGGCGATGCAGGAGATCGCGCACAGCGAGTGCTCGGTGTCGGTCACTCGTGTCTCGGACGCGGCCGAGACACGATTCTCGTTCGCGATGCGCCAGGCTCCCACGCTGCTGGATCGGGTTCAGTCAGCCGCGCTGCAGCTGTACCTAAGGCGTCGTCTGGGTTGGGATGTCGACCAGATGTGCCTGTCGTTCATCGGCTATGAGGGCAGCCGGCGCCACGTCGCCGCCCAACGGCATGCCGTTGGGCAGATTGTTAAACGTCGCGGTGGTCTCTGCATCGGCTCAGGGCCCGGTGCCCTCTATGACCAGAAGAAGTTCGACACTCCGTACATCCGCGACTTCCTGCTGGACCGCGGCGGGGCCGGCGACGTCTCGGAGACGGCGATGCCGTGGAGCCGGCTGTGGCCCGTCTACGAGGCGGTCACCTCGGCGGCCCGCGGCGCCTTCGCGGTGCTCGGCGTGACGGGGTACGTCATGTGCCACTTGTCTCACAGCTATCACGTGGGTGCGTGCCTATATTTCACCTTCGCTTTTCGCTCTGGCGCGGGGGAGGACATGCTCGTCCAGTACGACGTTGTGAAGTCGGCCATCCAGCAGTCCTTCGTCGATAACGGGGCCACGTTGTCTCACCATCACGCGGTCGGGACCGAGCATGCTCGATGGCTGGAGGAGGACATCTCCGGACCTGGCGTGGCGATGCTCAGAGCGCTGTTTGGCGGAACCGATCCTGACGGACGTCTCAACCCTGGAAAGATCGTGTGAGCGCGGTGGACCACCAAGACGAAGCGTGGTCGCGATCCGCCCCCGCGCGAGCGGTCCGTGAGCTGCTCATCTGTGGCCTCTTCGGGCCGTTGGTCGGCGCCTACGCCCAGCGGGAGATCATCGGCCTGGAACGGGTGGCCGAGCTCAGCGGCCCAGTGGTGTTCGTGGCCAACCACAACAGCCACGTCGACACCCCAGTGCTGCTGCGCGCGCTCCCGGGACGCCGACGCCGCCGCACGGCGGTGGCTGCCGCCGCCGAATACTTCTACTCGACGCGTTCGCTGGCCGCGGCGGTTTCGCTGACCTTCGGCACCGTGCCGGTGGCGCGGCACACGGAGAGCGCGACAGGCTCGTTCGCCTTCCTCGAGCGCTTGATCCAGGACGGGTGGAGCCTGGTGCTGTTCGCCGAGGGCACCCGCTCGCGCGATGGCCGCGTGGGACCGCTGCGATCCGGCGCGGCCGCGCCGGGCGCTCGGCAGGGGGTGCCGAGCGTGCCCGTCCACCTCGGCGGTACCGGGGCGATCATGCCGCCGGGCCGTTCATGGATGGTGCGGCCGCCGGGCGCCGGGGCCATGAGCCGTCACACGGTGATCGTCCGCTTCGGTGCCGTGTTTCTCACGGGCGGTAGCGGCTTCATCGGCGGCCAGCTGGCGGTGGCGCTGCTCGCCCGCGGAGACGAGGTCGTTGCCCTGGCGCGTAGCGAGGAGTCCGCCCGCTCGCTTGGGTCTCGGGGAGTGGAGGTAGCGCGCGGGGATGTCCTGGATCGCGACACGCTGGTCCGCGCGATGGCAGGCTGTGAGATCGTGCACCACGTCGCCGGCGTCAACTCCCACTGTCCGCGCGATCCCGGCCAGCTCTGGCGGGTGAACGTCGTTGGCCCACAGAACGTCGTCGACGCAGCGGTACGCCAGGGCGTCATGCGGGTGGTCTTCACATCCTCGGCCGCGTCGCTCGGTGAGCCTCACGGGACGATCGGGAACGAGAGCACACCGCACCGCGGGGCGTTTCTGTCGATTTACGAGCAATCCAAGTACGTTGGTGAACGGGCCGCCTTCGCTGCCGCCGAGGCAAAGGGGCTGCCGCTCGTCGCGCTGAACCCGACTCCAGTCCAGGGACCACCGCGGACCGGAGGCAACGGGGCGATCATCATCGCGTTTCTCAACCGTCGCCTGCGCGCCTTCGTCGAAACGCATGTCAGTCTGACGTGCGGGACGTGGTCGCCGCGCATCTGCTGGCCGAGAGCCACGGCCGGCCCGGCCACCGCTACGTGTTGAGCGGAGCGGCAGTCACATCAGCGCAGGCTCTGCAGCTCGTGTCCGACCTTTCCGGGGTCAGCTACAGGGTTCTGTTCATCCCGCCGGCTGTCGCACGTCGTGCCGCCGGGATGGTCGACGCTATCTCTCGGCTACGCAGGCGACCGTCGCCGCTGTGTCCCGCGCGCGTGAGCACGATCCTGTTTGACCACCGGTACGACGGCTCGCTGGCCGAGCGCGAGCTCGGTCTGCGCTACACGCCCCTGGCCGATACCTTCGAGGAATAGTCAAGACCTGTGGATCGGCGTGTCACGCGACTTGCTGATCACCACGCTCTGATTCGTCGGGTCGTTCGATGAGCTTGCCGTTCTTGAATACCGCGCCGGCAAGGACAGCGCGACGAGGTGGGGTGCGTTGACGGCCCGCCACCGGGTCTGTGCTGATTCGATGAGCTTGAACGCCATCGCGACACCGGCGGCGCGGGAGCCGGG
>JADGPN010000414.1 GCA_017882465.1 Solirubrobacteraceae bacterium | reverse complement strand
GCGTCCTATTTGATTGATCGCTCGGGTTCTCGCCCTGTTTGTTACGACGTGGAACCCGAGAGCGACAGAAAGGCACGGCCAAACCATCATGACAAGCAACACGCAGAAGCGCACGGCGCGCAGGCGCCGCGAGCTCGATCTGGATCGCGACGCTGGGCGACGATTGGCGGCGATCGCGGCCGGACGAAGCTTAAACGCCCAGCGAACGGATTGTGCCGTGGCCAAGGCGGACCGGTTCGGTCCGAGCCCCCGTTTCGCTTATCTGACGCGAACCTACGATTAGGCGCCGAGCCGCTCATCGAGATGACGACGCCACCATGGGTTCCGACTCACGACCAGGATGGGCACCGACCGGGCCCGGCCTCCCGTTAGTTGTCGTTGTCGCGTGTCACTCAGATGCCAGTGCGGATTCGCATGACTTGCCAGTGGTCTGAGCGGTTTGCCAGTGGTGACGGGAGCCCGCGGTCGCGGTCGCCTGACAGCACCCCTCTGTCAGTCATCCCGATTGTGCTCCTGCACGACAGCTACGCGCGGGTGCACGAGCTCCCGCCCTCGGCCCGACCCCTCGCGCTGCGCGCAGTCGACGAGCGCCAAGACCTCATCCACCACTGCCGTTCGGTTGCCTGGACGGTCGATGACGTGGGGTGCTCCCTCGCGGCTGCGACTGCACGTGGTCGCGCTCGTTGCGGGGAGCTGAGGGCGCCTGTGTCGCCGTTGCGGACGCTTGTGGGCGCCGCCTCGATCGCCCGCTCGTGCCAGCGGCGCGATCCGCCTTCGGCACGAACTTCATTAGTTCGCGGTACGTCGGACTCGCGCAGGAGACGGGCCTCACCGCGGAGGACTGCCGTGGCGACGATGCTGGGCGCGCGGCGCAGGCCGGAGGAGGCGCTGGCGTGAGTCGAGCGCGGGATCGAGCAGGAGGAGCGCTTCATGCCGCTCGCTCGCCGGCCCGCGATCTGGGCCGACCTCCGGCGCTGGCTGCTGCGGAGGCTGGGCCGTGAACAGGAGGCGCTCGAGTCGGGCCTGAGCGGCGTTCCGCCGGCATCCCAGCACGTCCACTACATCGACAAGGTCCGCGCCATCCGTGACGAGATCACCCAGCGAATCGACGCGTTCGTCGCAGAACTTGATGGTCGGCGATGACCGCGGCGGCCGTCACCCCCGCCATGTCACGTCTTCGGGAAAATCGTCCTGCACGTGTAGTTGCGAACGTCTCCGATGATCGAGCCATCGACGCGATGGCGGCTCCGAACCTTGCCGCGGCAGCGAATCGGGAACCAGTGGGCCCTGCGGTGCGCTGCGTCGGGGTTCAGGATCAGCGAGAAGCGGCAGATCACCGTCGGTCGGTTGACCCGTTCGCAGGAGTTAACCACGATCGGACGCTTCGTCGAATAGAATCGCGCACGACTATCTCTCAGGAGCGTCGGTGCGACAGGAGGAAAGTACTTCTGCTGAAACCGGATCGCTGACCTAAACGAGAGAAACCCACCTACGGCGGGGTCAGCCTCCGCTACAGGAGGAGCACCAAGAGCTAGTGCCACCAGTCCTGGCACGAATACATTCTTGACCACTGCAGTTCCCAGTATTGGATCGAGACGCAACTCTACCCGCTAGAGCTTGCCGATGCCCGGGCGGCCGATGGTCATGAAATTGGCCTGCCCAGGCATTGCGCCGTAGTCGAGGACAAGATCGCCCTCCGCGATATCCACGGCCTCGAGATCGGGCGGACCGTGGCCCAGACTCCGCAGACTCGGAGCAGTACGAGCGCTACAAGGCCGCTCCGGCCACGATCGCCGCCGGTGGGGGACGCTTCATCGCGCGGGGCGGCAAGCTCGCCGTGCCGACGCCGACGCCGACGACCCGGGCTACCGCCCGACGCCGAACCTCAACGACGCAAAACCAGGCCGCGGTGCCGAACTCAGCTCAACGGCTGCTGATGCGCGACGGTGCCCTGCTTGACCAGACCACCAGGAGCTGCTGCGCGAAGGCACCGGCGAGCACGATCTGGCCGCGCCTTCCTTGCCGTGATCGAGGCGGCGGCCCGATGAGTGCCCAGCCGACGGCTGCGAACGGCGCGATCGGTGCTATATCCGCCACGACCCCTCGCACGGTCGCGCTGCTGCTCCTCGTTCCTTGCCCGCTCTGGTGCGCTGTTGCCCTACATCTTCGACGGCCGCGAGCAGGTCTTCCAGGAGATCGGGGCACCGCTGTGTGGGTTGTTCCCGTTCATCGTCATGTTCCTGTCCTGGTGTTCCCGCCTTTCAGGCAGCGCGTGAAGACCTAGACGCGCCGGGGCGCACGATCATCGTCGATCCCGACCCGCTGGAGGTTCGGGTTGAAAGCGCCGCCTTGGTTCCCACCATGGAGCGACTCCCGGTGTGCCCGAACGCCGATGCTCTGCCGCACGAGTAACGTACCTTCGACGTCGACGCGCCAGTAGAGGGGCGGATCCGGCGAACGGTCTTGCGTCCCCTCGGGTCGATCGAGCGAAGCGAGAACGCAGAGGTCCCACTCCCAGCTATGCCGTTCACATTCCAGATCGAGCTGCCGGAGCGCTACACGCTGCGCGGCCACATCGCCAACGGCGGCATGGCCGGCGTGTGGAGCGCCGACGACGAGCTGCTCGGCCGGCCGGTGGCGATCAAGGTCCTCGCCGAGCACCTGACCGAGGACGCGATCAGCGCCACCCGCTTTGAGCGCGAGGCCCGGGCCGCCGCCCGCCTGTCGTCCCATCCCAACGTGGTCACGGTCTATGACCTTGGCGAGCACGCCGGCCGCGCGTTCATCGTCATGGAGCGCCTGGACGGCGCCACCGTGGCCGACCGGCTGCGCGCGGGCCGGCCCACCCCCCGGCGGGCGCTGACGTGGCTGCGCGACGCCGCCGCCGCCCTGGACTACGCGCACGAGCACGGCGTCGTGCACCGCGACATTAAGCCCGGAAACATGCTGCTCGACGAGCACGAGCGCGTGCGCGTGGCCGACTTCGGGATCGCCCGCGTGGCCACCGAGGACACCGTCACGCGGACCGGCCAGCTGCTGGGCACGGCCGCCTACCTGTCGCCCGAGCAGGTCGAAGGAGATTCGACCACCCCGGCCAGCGACCGCTACGCACTGGCGGTTGTGGCGTTCGAGCTGCTCACCGGGACGCGCCCCTTCGCCGGCGAGCACCTCGCGGCCCAGGCGCGCCAGCAGGTCGAGGCCCCGCCGCCCCGGGGCAGTGACCGAGCGCCGGAGCTCCCGGCCCGCGTCGACTTCGTGCTCCAGCGCGGCATGGCCAAGGATCCCGAGGCCCGCTGGCCTACGTGCGCCGCCTTCGTGGAGTCGCTCGAGCGGGCGCTGCTCGGCGCCCGCGGCTACTCGGGCCCGCCCGACCGCGGGGGCCGCGCCATCGCCTCGGTGCAGCGCCGCCGCGGACCCCGGCTCGCGGCGCTGGCGGCGCTGGCGCTGGCTGGCGGCGTCGCCCTGGCGTTCGCGCTTGGCGGTGGTGGGGGCGGCTCTTCCCCCGTCGCCTCACATCAGACCACCACGCCCCGCCGGGCCACCTCGCATCGCGCGCACCAGCCGAAGCCACGACCGCAGGCCAAGCCTCAGGCTCAGGTCGAGACACAGGCCCCGGTCACGAGCGCGCTCGCAACCACGAGCCCGCCGGCGCAGACCACCCCGCCGGCGTCGGCCTCGCGGACCTCGACGCCCTTGCCCACGCCGGCCTCGCCGAGCGCCGCCGACCGGGTAGCCCAAGGCCACGCGCTGACCGGCCAGCAGCGCCCGGCGCGGGCCAACCCCGTCCCGGTTCCTCTGCCGACCTACTCCTCGCCCCCGACCTCGGAGCATGCCCGGGCGCGGGCGCCGGGCTGATCCCCCCGCGAGGGAGACACAACCACTCGGCGAGCACATCGGCGTAGTCGCTTGAGCTGAGTCGGGTGCCGGCGGATCCCGGGTCGGTCGGGTCGGGGTCAGCGCGTGTTTGCGTACAGGCCGCTGACGATGTCGAACATCTGCTGTGAGGTCTGGCCGAAACTGGGGCAGCACGGCGGTCCGCCCGGCGCGCTGATCCCGATCTCCAGGTGCGGAGCGCTCGAGATCCCGACGTCGCCGCAGCCGACGTCGGCGATCG
>JADGPN010000413.1 GCA_017882465.1 Solirubrobacteraceae bacterium | reverse complement strand
CGGCCGAACCAGCGGTTCGCGGGCACCAGAGCGCGACCGAACCAGCGGTTCGCGGGCACCAGAGCGCGACCGAACCAGGCGCCCAGTCGAGGTTCCAGCCGAAGTACACCTCCACCTGGCAGATCCTGTCGCCTTCGAACGTGAGCACCTCGGTGTTGCGGAAGCGGTGCCCGTCGGTCCTCGTACTCTCGTAGGTCACCAGCACCTCGTCGCCGCTCTCCACCAGCCGCTTGAACTCGAACGACTGGAGCTGCCCGGAGTTCGGCCAGCAGCGCTCGAAGTACCGGACGCGATCGATTCCCACGTCGGCCGGGCTGAAGAAGATGAGGTCCTCGGCCATGATCTCCTCCACGACGCGACGATCCCCGGACGCGTAGGCGCCGTAGCAGTCACGCGCGATCTGCACTCGGTCGTGGTCAGGCATCTCTGTCTCCTTGATCGTTGGTGTTCGTGAAGGTAGACCGGGCGGGGTGGCAGGAATGAGCGGCGAGGTTGCGTGTCGTTCGCCCCTGAGGATTCATTGCACCCCTAAAAGGCGTGCTTATGGTGACAATCGAGCAGCCTCCGAACCCTCCTTTGGCCACCTAAGCACGCCACGCATGCTCCCTGAACCACGGTCGATCCCGAGGCCGAGGATTGTCACGTTAATCACCCTGATTTCCGGTGCGCCGGCGGCGCCGGGTGCGCCGGACCCCATACCCGCGGCGGGCCGAAAAAACTCAGCCACCCTTCCCCAGCCGCCTTTACGCCGCCCTGAATCGCCCGACGCCCCGAATCGCCCGACGCCCGAAGCCACGCGAATCGCCCGGCTCGCGAGAAGCCCCTACTCCAGGTCATCTCCCTGCAGGTCCCGGGCCACGCGCTGGCGGGCGCGGTGCAGGCGGGTGGTGATCGTCGCTTCGCGGACGCGCAGCGCCCGAGCCGCCTCGCGATAGGAGAGCCCGAGCACGTCGATCGCCAGCAGCACGTCGCGGAAGTCGTCGGGGAGCTGCGAGATGGCGGTGTAGAGGGCCTCGGTATCGATCGAGGCCTCGGGGTTGATGGCCGAGCGGTCCTCGACGAAATCGAGGTCGTCGGGCAGGGCGGTCGTCTGCGGGCGCCGGGCGGCGGTCCGGTGCTGGCTGAAGAACGTGTTGCGCAGCACGCGCAACAGATATCCGAGGTCGTCCTCGGCGCGGATCAGCCGCGGCTTGCGGAGAACGCGCGCGAACGTCTCCTGTACCAGGTCTTCGGCCTCCTCCCGCGACCCGCACAGCCCCCAGGCCGCCCGGTAGAGCCGATCGATGTGGTCGCCGAGGGAATCTGGGTCTAACTGGCGTTCGCTCCCGGACATGCAGTCGCGGCGAGCTTACGGGCCCGCCGCGCGCGCTGCACGCCCGGCGTCAGTCCTGCAGATCGGACAGCGGGCGGGGCGGCGGTCCGACGTACTTGGCGGTGGGCCGGATCAGCCGGCCCTCGCGCTTCTGCTCCATGATGTGAGCCGACCACCCGGCGGTGCGCGCACAGGTGAACATGGGCGTGAACAGGTCCGGTGGCACGTCGGCGAAGTCGAGCACGACGGCCGACCAGAACTCGACGTTGGTGGCCAGCACGCGGTCGGGCTTTCGCGCCTGCAGCTCGGCCAGGGCTGCGGTCTCGAGTGCCTCTGCGACCTCCACGCGCGGCGAGCCCAACGCGCGGGCGGTGCGGCGCAGCACCCGTGCGCGTGGGTCCTCGGCGCGGTAGACGCGGTGACCGAAGCCCATCAGGCGCTCGCCCCGATCCAGCAGGTCCTTGACGTAGCGATCGGCGTCCCCGGCCTGCTCCACCTCGTCGAGCATCTTCAGCACGCGGGAGGGCGCGCCCCCGTGCAGCGGTCCGGAGAGGGCTCCCACCGCGCCGGAGAGGGCCGCGGCCACGTCAGCCCCGGTGGACGCGATCACGCGGGCGGTGAAGGTCGAGGCGTTCATCCCGTGCTCGGCGGCCGAGATCCAGTAGGCGTCGATCGCCTCGACGTGCCGAGGGTTGGCCTCGCCGCGCCAGCGGATCAGGAAGCGCTCGGCGATGCGGCTGGCCTTGTCGACCTCGCGCTGGGGCACAGGCGGCTGGCCCCACCCGCGGGCGGACTGGGCCACGAACGAAAGCGCCATCACCGACGCGCGGGCGAGGTTGTCACGAGCCTCCTCGTCGGAGATGTCGATCAGCTCCCCGAACCCCCATTGCGGGCTGAGCATGGCCAGCGCCGATTGCACATCGACACGCGGATTGCCGGTATGGATGCTGAGTGGATGCGGCTCGGCCGGCGGCAGGCCCGGCAGCAGCTGGCCGTCCACGAGCAGGCCCCAGACCTGCCCGAAGGGCACGTTGCCGACCAGGTCCTCGATGTCGACGCCCCGATACCGCAGTGCGCCGCCCTCCCGATCGGGTTCGGCGATCTCGGTGGCGAAGGCGACGACGCCCTCGAGCCCTGACTGCACTTCTGCAATGGCGCTCATCTGGGGAAACTCCTGGGCCGGTTCAAGGGAGGGCGGTGGTGCTCACAGCGTAGACAACGCCCGCTTCGGGCCGCGCGTTGCCGACCTCGCCGTGTTCGACGCCGTACCCGCGGCCGCTCGCGTCCGATCGCCCCCGGCTAGGCTTGCCTCCGTGTCGGAGCTTCTCGCTCGTCCCATCGATGCGCTGGCCGCCCTGATCCGCTCGGGCGAGCTCACGTCGAGCGAGCTGGTCGAGGCCTCGCTGCGCCGAATCGACGAGCTCGATCCCGTGCTCGGCGCGTTCACCCACGTGGCGCACGAGTCGGCTCTGGCCGCGGCAGCGGCGATCGGGCCGGGCGATCCGCGCCCGTTCGCGGGCGTCCCGATCGCGATCAAGGACAACCGGCCGGTGGCCGGCATGCCGTTGACGATGGGCAGCGATCTGTTCGGCGACTTCGTTCCTGGCCACGATTCTTTCTCCGTGCGCCGGCTGCGGGAGGCCGGGTTCGTGCTCGTGGGCAAGACGACCCTTCCGGAGATGGGGATCCTGCCCACCACCGAGTCGCGCCGCTTCGGCCCGACCCGGAACCCGTGGGCGCTGGACCGAACGCCCGGAGGCTCGAGCGGCGGCTCGGGCGCGGCCGTCGCAGCGGGAATGGTTCCCGTCGCTCACGGCAACGACGGCGGCGGCTCGATCCGGATCCCCGCCAGCTGCTGCGGTCTGGTGGGGCTGAAGCCCGCGCGCGGACGGGTCTCGGCCGGTCCCGACGGGGGCCACAGCTTCCTGGTCACCGACGGCGTCTTGACCCGGACCGCCGCCGAGACGGCGGCGCTGCTCGACGTGCTGGCGGGATATGAGCCCGGCGACGCCAGCTGGGCGCCGCCACCGCCCGCGCCGTATGCCGAGCTCGCCCGGACGGATCCCGGATCTCTGAGGATCGGACTGGCGCTGAACATGCCGCTCGAGGGCGCTGAGCTCGATCCCGTCTGCGAGGCTGCCGCCCGCGACGGCGCCGCGCTGCTCGAGTCGCTCGGCCACCGCGTCGAGGAGATCTCGCCGCCGTGGTCGAACCTGGACCTGCTGTCTGACTTCACCCGCACGTTCGGTCCGAGCGCCTCGATGACCACGCTGATCGGCGGGCGGCTCGCGCGGCGGGAGCCGCTGCCGGAGGACGTCGAGCCGCTGACCTGGATACTGTGGGAGCGGGCCCGGAACGAGGACGCGCTGTCGCTGCTGTCCGCGCAAGCGCGGCTCGAGGGGGTGGCGCGGTCGATCATCTCCTTCCTGCGCCCCTTCGACGTCGTCCTGACCCCCGCGCTCGCGCGCCGTCCGGTCCCGATCGGCGAGATCCACGGGCTGGGCCCCGAGCCCTGGAGTCGCTATCAGCGCTCGGGCGGCTTCACCCCGTACACGGCGATCGTCAACGTGACCGGGCAGCCGGCGATCTCGCTGCCGCTCGACCACGGGCAGGATGGACTGCCGACGGCGATCCAGCTGATCGGACCCCCCGGACGCGAGGAGACCCTGCTGCAGCTGGCGACCGCACTCGAGCAGGCCCGGCCGTGGGCCGATCGGCGCCCGGACGTCTCCGGGGGCGGCCGGTACGGAGCTGCCTAACCCACCCCGAGCACCGCGGGCATCGATTTGCCAGCACGCCCAGTCGCTCG
>JADGPN010000098.1 GCA_017882465.1 Solirubrobacteraceae bacterium | reverse complement strand
TCGATCGTCCAGGAGGTCGACATCCGCACGGGGCTGGTGGTGTGGGAGTGGCACGCGCTGGGCCACATCGCGCTCCGAGACTCGTACGCCACCCCCGGTACGAGTGCCGACTTCGACGCGTTCCACCTCAATTCGATCCAGACGCTGCCGGACGATCGCCTGCTGGTGTCGGCGCGGGACACGTCCGCGGTCTACGACATCGACCGCGCCAGCGGACGGATCATCTGGACCCTGGGCGGCAAGGCAAGCACCTTCCGGCTCGGGCCCGGGGCGCGGTTCTGGTTCCAGCACGACGCGCAGCTGCTGCCAGGCGGTCGGGTCAGCCTGTTCGACGACGAGGGTGCCCCGCCGTTCGAGGCGCCCTCCTCACGCGGGTTGATCCTCGTACTCGACCCGCACGCCCGCACCGCTCGCGTCGTGCACCAGTACTTCCGGCCCGGCCGGAACACGCAGGCCGAAAGCGAGGGGAGCCTTCAGACGCTGCCGGGCGGCAATCTGTTCGTCGGCTGGGGATCCACGCCCTTCTTCTCGGAGTTCTCACCCGGCGGCCGGCTCGTCCTCGACGCCCGGCTGCCGATCGACGACGGCAGCTACCGGGTGTTCCGCTTTCCCTGGAGCGCGACGCCTTCCACGCGCCCTGTCGCCGCAGCGCGGAGCACCTCGGCTTCCCGGATCTCGATCTACGCCAGCTGGAATGGGGCCACCACTGTGGCCCGCTGGCGGGTGCTCGCGGGCCGGAGCGCGGCGTCCCTCGCCGCCGTGGCGACCGTCCCGCGCCGCGGCTTTGAGACCCGAATCGACGTCATCAGCGCGGCGAGCAGCTTCGAGGTCCAGGCCCTGAGCTCGCGCGGCCGGGTTCTGGCCGCGTCCAGCCCCGTGCCGGTATCGCTCGGCTAGCAAATCGGGGGCACTTGGCAGGCGTCCGGATCGGGCGCTGGCTTCCGGCCATCGACGAAGCAATCCGAATCGGATCCTGACCGCGACGTGCGGGTGGATCGAGGGCGTCGTCGTGGAGGAGCGCGGGGCGACGCGGACGGCGACGGTAGAAACCCGCAGATCGGCGTACTGAAAACCGAAGCGTTGGTCGACGTGCCAAGCTCCCGTCAATGACGCAGTCCGGCGCCGGCGTCGACCTGTACTGGCTGCCGCTCGGGGCGGGGGGCCATTCCGTGCGTGTGAACGGTCGCGCGTACGAAGCCGTGGCCTCGCGGCTCGAGCGTCGGCCGGCGCGCGATCTGTACCACTCGGCGCTCGAGGTGCGCGTGCCGGCCGGGCGATTCGTGATCGAGATGACCCCGGTGCCGGCCGGCAACGCCGCTGACCGCGGCGTCGTCGGCACCGGCGCGGTCGGTAACCGACGGGCGGGGCGGTTTCGGATCTTCCGCCATGAGATCCGCCGCTGGCTGGGTGGCGCCATCCCAGATGTCGCCGAGGCGGTCGACAGCCCCCGCCGGCTGAGCCACGACCCGGAGTCCGCGCAGCGGCTACTGCAGCTGGTTCCGTCCGTGCCGACCCCGGTCTGGGGTCTCGACGAGCTCGGCGCGGGCGAGATGTGGAACTCCAACTCGGTGACCTCATGGCTGGTGGTTCGCACCGGACTGACTGCGGACTCGATCCAGCCGCCTGACGGTGGCCGCGCACCGGGATGGGCGGCTGGTCTCGCGGTGGCTCGTCGCTAGCGATTCTGCCGGCGGCTCACCGTCAACGCGTCACCCCAAGCCAGCCGCTCGGTCGCGAGATCCTCCGAAAGCTCGTCGCCGAGTGACTCGACCATCGCGACCCATCTCAGCGCGTCCGCGTAGTCACCCCGCGCCGCTGATTCATGCGCCCACTCGAGGCTCCGTTCCACCGCCGCCCGGTGGGTGGCCTGCCAAGCGCGTCGCGATTCTCCCGGAGGGCCGCCCACGCATCACTCGATTATGCAGGCCAACCAGGGTCGTTGCGTTCGAGCGCGAACAGACGGGCGGCTCCGGCGGCGGTGAGGTCGAACGTCCACTCGTCGTCAGTCGGGTCGTACCTGGTGCGTCTGAGCAGGTCTTCGCGGACCGCGGCCAGCCAGACCGGGGTCAGCGCATTCGTGTCCAGATCCAGCTCCCACGCCACCAGCTCGGGGCTCGCGCCGCCCAGCTCGGAGACCGTCTGCAGCACCCGCTTGACGTCGACCGTGGCCGTCGGCTCCGCAGCGGCGGCAACGAGGCGGAGCACCGGCGGTCGACCCGGACCCGATGGCAGCGTGTGCGGCCGCGCTTCGCGCTGGATTCGCTGCAGCGAGTGGCCGTTGGTGATCGCGTAGCCGTTCCCTCCGGAGCGCTTGATCTCGTACATGGCGGTATCAGCGCGTTCAAACAGACCCTGCGCATCGAGCACGGCGCCGTTCACCATCGCCACCCCGACGCTGAGCGACACCTGCTGGCGGGCATCCGGTCGGCGCTCATCGTGGGCCGCGTTCAGGAGCACGCTGGCCACAAATCCGGCTTCTTGTTCGCCGACGGCCGGGAGCAGCACGGCGAACTCGTCCCCGCCCACGCGGGCAACGAAATCGCTCGCCCGCGCGCGCTCGCGCAGCAGCTTCGCCGTGCCGACGATCGCTTTGTCTCCGGCGAGATGGCCGTGCGTGTCGTTGATCGCCTTGAGATTGTCGATGTCGAGCACCAGCAATGCACCGCGCGCGCCATAGCGCCCAGCCCAGACGAGGTGACGCTCGAGCTCGGACGAAAAGCGGCGGCGGTTCAACAATCCTGTGAGCGGGTCGGTGTCGGCCAGCCGTTGCAGCTCGCTCTCCCGGACCGGCCGATCGGCAACTCCGTCGAGCAACGCCACCGCAGAAGCCGATTCGCCACGACCAGCCTGCAGCCGGCGCACGTTGAGCTCCGTCCAGACGACGCCATCGTCACCGGTCAGCATGCGCACCTCCTGGCGGACGCGTTGTCTGGCACCGGCGAGGAGCAACCCCAGCTCCGCGGTCATCGATCCGCGATCATCGGGGTGGGCCAGATCGGCGACTCGGCAGCCGGTCAACGCGCGCTGATCGCGGCGCAGCAGCTCGCAGACGGGGCGGTTCGTGCTCAGCACCGATCCGCCGTGGTCGAGCAGCACGAACCCGAACCCTCCTGCCTCGATCGCCTCTACCATCCGCGTGTCCCACCGATCGCCGGCCAGGCTGCTCGGCGGTGAGCCCGCGACGTCAGCGCCGTTAGACTGAGACCTGCTGAGCGCGTGCTCCCCCGTGACCAGCTCCGGTGGCCTCAGACCCCGGTGCTCTGTCATCGAGTCGACCTCATACGACGTCGCGACACCCCCGCCAGAGTCGCGCGTTCGGTCGTTGGCCACAAGCGAGCGGTCAGCCCGCCAACGTCATCCCGGTGACCGCGGGATTTCGGTGGTCAGCTCATCTGATCGGGAAAGCGCGCCGCCCACGGCTCGGGCGCAACGCGAACGGCGTTGATGACGTACGAGATCAGCCGGTACGGAGACACCCCTCCCGGGGCGTCCGGTGCGCGGATCGCGCACCGGCCGACCGGAGATGGCCCCTGCTGGATCTGCTCGGACGCGGCTGGGCTCTGCGTGTCCTGTGGGAGCTGCGCGATGGTCCGGCGCTCACTTTCCGCGGGCTTCAATCACGCTGCGGGGACATCTCATCAAGCGTGCTCAACGATCGACCGCGCGAGCTGCGCGGTGCAGGCATCGTGACCGCGGCGCGCGGGGACGGGTACCGGCTTTCGAGCGAGGGGCGCCGCCTCCTGCAGGCGCTGGCTCCGCTGAGCACCTGGGCCAGGCGCGGCTCAGAGGACGAAGCTCAAACGGGTAGGCCACGAATCCGACCGCGAGCACGGCTGCGCCGGTCAGTTCGCGCGGTGTCGAGAGCTCGCTGCGGCGGATGGTGAACAGGAGGACAGCAGCGCGTAGGGATCCACGTACTTCTGCCACGGGTAGCGGATCACGAGCGTCCCGAGCAGGAACAGACGAGGAACACGATCACCAGCCAGCGTCGTGGCGCGCCGCGGATACGTGCCCACAGCACGGCGCCGGCCAGCGGCACCAGCGCCCAGAACAGGATCGAGCTCCCGTGAACGGCCGGGAATCGCTGCGCGGCGTTCCAGATCACCCCGGCGGCGCCAGGAACAGGACCGCGAGCGCCGCTGGAACAAGCCAGCGCGAGCGCAGACGAGACGCCCCGGATGGCACTACCCGGTGCGCGCGCCCATCTGACGGGGCTGTGATTCGCCGCTCCCGCGCCGGGTAGGACTCAACACGTGAGCGATGGTAAGGACCCAGACCTGCTGTTGTCGCTGCCGTGCGATCGGCATGCTCCCGGCTTCGTCCGCTCGGCGCTCGACGGCATCGACGGCATCGCCTCGATTCGCGACGATGCCAAGCTGATCGCCAGTGAGCTCGTGACCAACGCGGTCCTGCATTCGGGCTGCTCCGAGCGCGACACGATCGACGTCCGGGCCACAGCGAGCTCGGACCGGCTGATCCTCTCCGTCCACGATCCGGGACCCAAGCCGATCGGCCTGAACTCGCCGGCGCACGGGCGTCTCGGAGGCCTGGGACTCAGGATTGTCCAGCAGCTCGCCACCGCCTGGGGAGCAGAGCATCCGGATGGGGTTCGCGTCTGGGCCGAACTGGCCATCGAGCGCTGGTGATGGCACCGGCTGGAGACGTCACGCACCAGCACCTCGTTCTCGCCCACCCGATCGGGCTTGACCCGGTAGCGGACCATCACGCGCTTCATTTCAGCGACCTCCCGTGGTTTCGAGCGCAGGCAGGGCTCCGACCCTACCTCGTGCCCGCAGCGGCATTCCGGCGAAGAGGGCTCCGCACAGCGAGGTCACCGCGGAGACGGCGAATCGGCTGCCGTGAGCTATTCCAACTCGTCGTCGTCGATGACCACGCTCGCGGCGGCGGCCAGAGCGCCTCCCAGCTCGGTGAGCCGCACGGTGTGCTCGTCGCGCTCTGCGGCTCCGAGGTCCGCAAGCTGGACGAGGATCCCTTGCACCAACCGGTCGACATGCCGGCGCTCGGCAGCATCGTCGAGGTCGTAGCCATACGCGGCCGCCACCCGCTCCCAGACGAGATCCTCGATCGCGGCGACCGGGGCCTCGCCGCCAGCGTTGAGGATCGCGCTGAGCAGGAACGGCGCCCCGGCGTCGAGGAACTCGACGTACTGTTTGCGCCATCCGCGGCGAAAGCCGTCCAGCAGCCCGTGCTCCAGCAGCGTGGTCGCGGCCTTGAACCAAGCGGAGAGGGGATCGCGCTGCAGATCCGCAGCCCAGTTGCCGGGCACGATCCGCGCGCCGCGCACGATCAGCAACTCGGCCGCGACCGCCCAATGGAACAGGTGCGCCACGCCGGGAAGATCCTCCATCGAGCGAACCTCCACGCTCGCGAGCCCGGACGCACCGAGAGCGCTCGCCAGCGCAATCGCATCCGTGGGCGTCAGCTTCCCGGCTTGCGTCCCGCGGCGACCCTCGCCGACAAGGGCGAGCAGCTCCCGGAACCGCACGAGCGCCGGAGCGAGATTCGCCTGCCGCGTCAGCTCCCGCGCGTGCGCCCGTTCTTCCTCGCTGTCCATCAGCTCGACCAGCGGAGTGGCGAGCACCCGCTCGATCTCCTCGAGCGCTCCCGCGAGCCCCGGATCGCCACGCCCGCTTGGCCGCTGCCTGCGCGTGCGCTTGTTCGTGCGTGAGCGACGGTTCCGCTTGCCGGCCATCAGCCGCACTGTACGAGTTTTGCTCTGACCGGACGAGACGTCCCGGCTGCTGCCGTAGCTGCGAATAGGCTCTGCGCGGTGAACGGTGAGCGTCGTGAGGCAGTGCTGCGACAGCTGGAGCTGTTCCGCGCCGACGCGGCGCGGAACGAGCGCGCGCAACAGCTCGGGTCTACGTCATACGCCTATCCACAGTCGCTGGGCGAGTGGCTGGGCACGGCCGTGCAGATCGCGGGCACGGTCAGCGGGCAGGCGCACCGCGCGCTTCGGCCGCTCGCGCCGCACGGTACTCCCGAACGTCGGATCGCCGAGCAGGGGCGCGGCTTCATCGAGCTCTATGGAGCACTGCTGGTCGGAGCGCTTGGCGCGTGCGACGCCGCGCTGGACGGAGAGGTCGCCCCCGAGCTGGAGGTAGAGCTGCCCGAGGTCGACTCCGTGCTCGAGGTGTGGGACGAAGCTCGCGACGAGCGCAACGGCCAGGTGTTCTCGCTCACGGCGCTTGGCGAGGCGATCTGGATCTATGGCACCTGCCGGTACTAGTGGTCGCGACCAGGGGTCGCGACCAGCGCTACGACGCCTCGGGAACGGGTGGCTCTGGGGTCGGATCCGTGGTCACGGGCTCCTCGGCCAGGCGCGGCGGCAACGCGTCAGGCGCGGCCGGCAGCGCCGGCTGACCAGGAAGCAGGTCCGCCTCCGCTCGCCACAGCTCGTTCAGCGAGATCTGGAGGTAGGCCCAGAAGCCGGGAGCGATGAGCAGGTAGAGGATCAGGCAGATCCAGCCGCTGACCGGTTCCTGCCCCGCCAGCTTGGACGCCCCCTGGACGCGCTTGGTCCCGCGCCAGTACGTCATCAGCGTGGGAACGATGATGATGGCGCCGGGGAAGATCGCGAGCACCGAGTTGGTCGGATTCTGACCCAGGTCATAGCCTTTGGCGCGTCCGTAATCACGCAGCTCGCGGTTGATGCGATACCACCACACGAGGTGGTAGACGCCGAGTGTGATGATGGGCAAGAGCGCCGCAGCCCAGGGGCTGCGGATCTTCACCTTATCGTTGGTGTTTCTGATTTCCAGCTCGTAGGCCATGGCAAACCTCGACGGTCGGAAGATTGGGAAATCGTCGTGCGGACGCTAACCCACCGGGCCGACGTAATGTGAATGGGTCCATTCAAGCCCAGGCCGCGACGCACTCCACGCGCGTCTCGGTTCGGCGCGCTGAGGTGACTCGTTCACCGCGAGCCCGTACGCTTGGGGTGCCGGTGGCAGCCTCTGCGGACAGCCCGACCTCCCCCCGGAAGCGTCATGCTCTGGATCTGTTCTCGGGCCTGCCCGACCAGTACGGCCGCATGGGCGCCGTGCTCAGCTTCGGCCAGGATCCGCGCTGGCGTCGCGCGCTCGTCGCCGCGATCGACCCGCGCCCCGGTCAGCGCGTGCTCGACGTCGCGTCGGGCACCGGGCTGGTGGCGTTCGAGCTGGCTCGTCGCGGTGGGTGTGAGGTGATCGGGCTCGACCAGAGCGAGGAGATGCTGGCCGGCGCCCGCACCCGACTGGCCGAGCTTCCGGCGCTGGCCGGCCGGGTGACGTTCGTGCGCGGCGAAGCCGAGCGGCTGCCGTACGCCGACGGCGAGTTCGACGCGCTCACGTTCACCTATCTGCTGCGCTACGTCGACGACCCGTCACTGACGATGCGCGAGTTGGCTCGCGTGGTGAAGCCGGGAGGCCGGATCGGCATGGTCGAGTTCGGCGTCCCCTCGGAGCCGGCTCTGCGCAGCCTGTGGCGCGTGCACACGCGCGTCGGGCTGCCCCTGCTCGGCCGCATCGTCTCCCCGGCGTGGGTCGAGGTGGGCCGGTTCCTCGGCCCCAACATCGAGGATTTCCACGCCCGCGAGCCGGACCTCCCGGCACTGTGGCGAGCGGCCGGAATCGGCGAGGTTCGCGAACGGCCTCTGAGCTTTGGCGCCGGACTGGTGATGTCGGGGGTGAGGGGTGGCGACGGGGCCGAATGAGCTGGATCGGCCGGCGTTCTACGCGCTTCGGTCCGGTGGCTGGCGCGACCTGGTCACGCTCCTACACCCTCCGTATACGGCCTGGCACCTGAGCTACGTCGCTTTGGGCGCGGCAGCCGCGCCGGCGCTGCACGCCGGCCGGCTGGCCGCTGCGCTGGTCGCCTTCTTCCTCGCCGTGGGTGTCAGCGCGCATGCCCTCGACGAGCTCAACGGGCGGCCGCTGAATACGAAGCTGAAGCGAGGAACGCTGATCGCGCTCGCGCTCGGTGGCCTCGTGGGAGCGGTGGCGATCGGAGTGGCCGGCACGATCGTCGTCTCCCCCTGGCTCGCGCCGCTCGTGCTCGTGGGCGCCTTCCTCGTCCTGGCCTACAACCTCGAGCTGGTCGGCGGCCGCTTCCACACCGAGCTCTGGTTTGCCGTCGCCTGGGGTGGGTTTCCGGCCTTCACCGGCTACTTCGTCAACGCGCTCGAGGTCCGGCCGGCGGGGATCCTAGTGGCTGCCGCCTGCTGCCTGCTGAGCGCAGCGCAGCGACGGCTGAGCACGCCGGCCCGCGATCTGCGCCGGCGCACCGCTGAGGTGGTCGGCGAGCAGCGGCTCAGGGACGGGAGCGTTGTCGAGCTGACCAGGGCGGGCCTGTCGGCGCCCCTGGAGGACGCGCTGTCGTCGCTGTGGCTGGCCCTGGTGCTGCTGGCGGCCGGGCTGATCGCCGTGCGCCTCTAGCAGGCGACGGCCGACACGATCCAGGTGGATGCCAGGGCGACGGCGCCGGCAGCTCAGAAGTCGCGCCGGCCGGCCAATCTCTCGGAGGCCTCGGGCCTCGTCAGTTGGTAGAGCGCCAAGCGCTGCGGCCCCGGGCCGGCCAGCTCAGCGCCGGGGCCGTGCGGGATCTCGAAGCGCGCGGTCACGCTCACGCCGCGGCTTTCGAGCTCGGCGATGGCCTGCTCCAGATCGCGCACGCGGTAGACCAGGACGGGCCGATCGCCTTCGAGATGACCGGCCAGCAGGATCGCGGGCGACTCCGGGGCCAGACGGAGCATCGCCACGCGGGTCCCGAACGCCTCGATCGCGAACACGAGCTCCGCGCCGAGGCCCTGGCTGAAGTGCCCGACCTCGGCCGAGACGTCACGGCTCGGGAGGTACACGAAGTCGAGCCGCTCGAACACCGACGGCAGCCTAGCGCCCGGGTGAGCCGGCCCCGGAGTGCGCTCAGAACGGGCGCGTCGCCATCACCGGAGAGACGGTCACGCGCGCCGGCGAGGGTCCGCAGAGATCGAACTTGCCCGCGTACCACACCAGTCTCGGCGAAGCGCTCGGCGGAACGATCCGGACGCCGTAGGCGAAGACGGCCTGACTGCACGGACCACTGACGGCGAACGTGAAGCTGAAGTACGCGCGCTGCCACGGATGCAGGACCACGTTGCGCGCGGGCCCGGCGACATGGCCGACGCTCGTGGGCATCATCACCGCACCGCTGTTCAGCAGCGCGACACCCGGATAGCCGTTCAGATGGCAGGTTGTGGAACCCACGTTGCGCAGGGCGAGGTCCCACGACCGGTGACTGGTGAAACCGGTCTCGCCCACTCTGTCGACCCTCAGATTGGCCGTGGAGCAACGCGGCGTCGACGCCCCGATCCCGCTCGATGGAGCCGCGAGCCCCGCCACCAGCGCCAGCCCGCTGATCAGCGCACCCAGCACGTACACCCGCTCTCGTCCGGCACCGAATCGGTTCCCAAGCACAGTCATGGCAGGCACTCCTCTGTCGTGTGTCCGGGTGAGCCTACGTGAACTGGATCTCGTCGACGGCGTAGAACGGGCCGATGACCGCATTCTCGACCCCGATCCTGAGCTCTGTGCCGTTCGACCGCCGCCAGCTGCAGAACGTATGCCCGGCAGCTCCCTGGCATCCCTCGGAGCTCCAGCCGTCGGCCTGCGAGAAGCTCTGGGCGAACAGTTGCGCGACGGCGGCGGGAGTGGCGTCCTTGCGTGCCGCGGGCTGACTGTGCGCCACCCACGCATCGAAGGTGCGCTGGGCCGCCGTGGCGGGATCGATGGCCGTCAGGTATCCGTCGAGCAGCGAACTCCAGGTCACCGGTCCCACGATGCGATCAACCGTGAGTCCGAGCAGCTGCTGGAAGGCCGCGACAGCGTCGGCCGTGTCGGGCCCGAACATGCCGTCGACGGCAATCACGGCGCCGTCGCCCCGGCTGTGGATCTGGCCCTGGACAGCTCGCACCGGATCGCCCTGGCTGCCCTGCAGCACCTGCACGATGAGCTGTGGCCACGTCTGCGGTCCCACGATCCCGTCGACGGCCAGCCCGCGCGAGGCCTGAAAGGCCTCGACGGCCGCCTTCGTCAGTGGGCCAAACACGCCGTCGACGGCAGTCGGGTGGCCGTGGGCGGTTACCAGGTACTGCACGCTCCTGACGTCCTCGCCGGTCGCGTTCTCTGCGATCAAAGGCCATGCAAGTGCCATTCCGTCTTCCCCCTCTTGAGCCTTGTCGGCGGGGACGATAGCCATAGTCGAGAGACAGGTCTGTGACTGTGCACACAAGCCCTTGGCGGCGCCCGCCGTTATGCTGTGACCGGTGTCACATCCCGCGGAGATGAATCCTCATATCGTTGCGTCGACAATGATGTGATCAGGTCGCGGGACGCGACCGGTGCGATTCTGGGGCGTCGGAGAGACTGCAACCTTGGGACCCCGGGCTGCCAACGGCAATGGCGCCTATACGGCCCGGCTCGGTGATCCTCGCACCGACGAGAACGTGCGATCGCCGGTCACGCGGCCACGGCCGATGCCGAAGCCAGGGGCCTCACGGCCTCGGCGGCGAGGCAGGAGGCCACGACTGTCCCCTCTGATCATCGCGACTGGCGAAGAACTTGACGCTCGTCGTCCGAGCGCGGGCGAGGCTGAACCAACTCGGGCGGGAGGCGCCTATTCCGGCGCGGGCGCGTGCGTGAAGTGGTCCTCGGCCACCTGCACATGCACATAGATAGAAGCGCGAGTCATATCGGTCTCGACCACGGCATTGATCCTGTCGTGGCGACGATGCTCCTGCGGACCGCTGCGCTGGAACTGGGCTCCCGCCTCGGCTTCGTCGACTCGCTGAAGCCGATCGTGATCACCTCGCGATCGTCGTCCACCCGCAGGGCGCTCACGACCCGAGTGGGGAAACCAAAACCGTGATCGGGAAGCCACGCCTCGTGGAAGTCCTCGTACGTCTTGCCCTCGCGCAGGCGGCGTGTCAGAACCGAGATCACAATCACCAGAGCTCCTTTCGGTTTCCGAACAAGGGGGTCCGCGACGAAAGCGCGGCAGCTCATAGACTTCAGTCACCGCGCCCCACGTCCACAGGAGCACCATGTCCACCTCGCCGGCCGACTTCAACGCGAACATCATTGCGGAGTTCCGCGCCAACGAAGGGCGCGTCGGCGGGATGTTCGAGGGCACGCCGCTGCTTCTGCTGCATCACGTCGGCGCGAAGTCCGGCCAGAGCCGTGTCAATCCGCTTGCCTACCAGGAAGACGGCGGACGCTGCGTCATCTTTGCTTCGAAGGCCGGAGCGGCCACGAACCCCGACTGGTACTACAACCTCAAGGCCCATCCCGAGACGACGGTCGAGGTCGGGACCGACACCATCGAAGTCGTGGCCAGCGAGGCGACCGGAGAGGAGCGCGAGCGTCTCTTCCGCACGCAGGCGGAGCGCGCTCCCGCGTTCGCCGAGTACGAGAAGAAGACCGACCGCGTAATCCCGGTCATCGTGCTGACGCCGGCATAGCACTGGGCCGACCGATGAGTTCTCGGGCCGGCGCCGGTCTCATCTGCGAAACCCACGACCAGGAGGAGAGCAGATGTCCACCACCACCAGCCGGATCGGCCAGATCAATCTGGTGATGATCCCGTCAACCGACCAGGATCGGTCGATCGAGTTCTACGTCAACGCGCTCGGTTTCGAGAAGCGAACCGACATTCCGTTCGGCGGCAGCTACCGCTGGGTCGAGGTCTACCCGCCGAGCGGCACGACCGGCATCGCGCTCGCGCCGCCGCGGGAGGGGGACGAGCCGACTCCGCTCCAGACCGGGATCAGCCTGACTACGGACGACATCGACGCCACCCACGCCCACCTGAAGTCAAGCGGCGTCGACGTCGACGCCGAGGTCTCGCGCATGGGCGACCCGGTGCCGCCGATGTTCTGGTTCCGCGACCCCGACGGCCACACGCTGATGGTCGCCGAGCAGACCTGAGCGCCACCGCCTGAGCGCCGGCGGTGAGGGAGCAGACCTTCGCGCCCTCACCGCCGCTCACCAGGGGACGACGCTCCTCGAGTCGAGGAACGCCCCGGTCCGGATCGAGGGGCCCGGTGCGCATGCCCTCCGCCGGCCCAGCGGATCCGAAGAGGAGGCGCCACCCGCGGCAAGCAGCGTGGCGAGCGGTGCGAGCCGGTCGGTCCCGCCGTTGTCGGTCACGAGGCGCATATCGGGCGCGAGCGTTGGACGACGTTCGGATGGACCGTTGCTACGAGCCGATCGAGATGCCGCGCGGGTGCCTAGCCGGTTCACGTCGCTCGCGTGAGCGGCTCGATCTGCAGTCGTCCCGGCCGCCGCACCAGCCAGCGGAGGAGCGTTCGCGACGGCTCTTCCTCCTGTTCGGTTGGCCGTTGTTTTGGCTGCAATCAAAGTAGCGGGAGGGGCTCAGGCCTCCCTCCCGGCCTCCCCCGGCCGATGGTCAGACGGCCGGGCCGCCGAAGCCGGCCCTGTCGCATTCCGGCGCGGCCGCACTCCCCGGATGTGGGCAGCACCAACGCGCTCCTCGACTGTCGCGTCAACAGAAACTCGTCACAAGGTCACGACTTCGAGGACCGGGTCGAACTACTCCGACCCGGGCGCGCCGCATCGGGAGGACCCCGGGTTGAAGGGCCCCGACAGCCAGCTTGCGTGGCGGAGGCGCCTTCGCGGCGGTGAAGGGGCCGCGCACACAAAGCGACCGGGGATGCCACGTGCGAGCAAGCGCGCGCCGGCGCCGGCGCGGTGACGCGGGCGCGAGCCGGGCCACAAGAGCGAGCGCCCCAGCGCGGTTCCCCGAGCCGGCCGCTGATGCGCGATCGAGCGCCATGCCTAAGCTAAAGTGGCGGGCAGCGCGGTCGTGAACGTCAGCGTGCTGCTGTACGTGCCGGCGCTGGCGTTACCGGGGATGACGATCACCAGGCTCGGGTTACCGCCGGGGTCCGCGGCGAAGTCCCACTCGCCTTGGCCGGTGCCCGCGGGCGCGTTGTCGATCGTGACTGACGTGGTGCTCAGCACCTGCGCCGCTCGCTTCACGGGACCGCTGGTGGCGGGGTTGCCAGTCGCCCTCGTCGCGGTGCCCGGGGTCAGTGTGATCGACGCGCCGGTGCCGGCGGCGGTGGGCGAGCCGTTGACGGTCGGGGCGCTGGCGCTGACGCTCACGCTGTAGCCGGCGTCGGTGCCCCTGGCGTCGGTGACGCTCCACGCGCCGAGCGTGGTGTGGACGGTCTGATCGAGGCCGGTCAGCCTGGCGGTGAACGGCGCGATCGCCGGCGCGGTGTTCGACAGCGGGCCGATGCACTGCGGGGCGGTAACGGTGTCCTGGCTGTCGAGTGTGACAGCAGCGTCGCGGGCCAGCGTTCGCCCGGCGACGGCGACGCCGGCGCCGACCGTGATCGAGGTCGTGGCCAGGATCGTGCCGGTCAGCAGCGAGGAGGCCCCGAGCGTCGCGGAGCTCCCGACCGACCAGAACACGTTGCACGCCTGCGCGCCGTTGGCGAGGATGACCTGGCTTCCCGCTGCGGTGATGAGCGTCGATCCCGCCCGGAGGATGAACACGGCGTTTGGATCGCCTTGGGCGTCGAGCGTCAGCGTTCCCGTTATCGCGATCGACGCCGCCGCCGCCTGATACACGCCGGGGTCGAGCGTCGTCCCGCCGATGTCCGCGGTGATCGGCGTCGCAGAGCTTCGCTCGGAGGCATCCGTGTACGCGGTCGCGAGGTCGGTGTGGGCGCTGGCGGCGGGACCGTCGCCGGCGTGCAGCGCGCCGTTGAGCGTCGCGGGCGGAAAGCCGGTCACGG
>JADGPN010000097.1 GCA_017882465.1 Solirubrobacteraceae bacterium | reverse complement strand
AGCGCGAGCAGGAGGAACAGCACCCCGAGCACGATCTTCCCCCACGAGATCGTGTCGGCGGCGCTGCTGCTCGTGGACGGGTTGCTCTGATCGGCGATCGCGTACGCGACGCCGCTGACGACCGCGAGCGCGAGCACCCATCCGAGCAGGAACACGGGGCCGTTGACCCGCGCGCGCTGGGAGAACAGCATCAGGATCACCGCGATGATCGGCACGGGGCTGATCGCCACGCCGATCGCGAACGTCAGAACCTCGCTGATGCCCTTTCCCACCGCTGCTCCTCGGACCGGCCGGGCGACAGGGCTGGCCCGTCGCCCCGGCCCGGTTATTCCTTTCCTAACCGTGGATCCCTGCCGCGACCTCCTGCTGACTGTGGTGCTCGTGCAGGGCCTTCTCGTCCTCGTGCGTCGCGGGTTTGTCCGTCGCGGGCTTGAGGTCGAAGATGACGTTCTTCACCGTCCCCGTGAACGCGTAGGGGGCCTTGTCCTCGTAGGCGAGGTCGACGACGCCACCGTTGTCGCGGCCGATGTCCATCCCGGCGTACGTCGTGTAGAGCAGCGCGACCGTCTGCGGCATCGTGCCCTCGCCGATCTGCTTGTCGTTCGCCCAGAGTGTCACCTTGCCACCCACGCCCGGTTTGGGCTCGTCGATCTCGAACAGCATCTTCACGGTCACGTCGCCGGTCGGGATCGGCTCGGTCGAGGTCTGCTTGTAGGTGTCCACGCCGAGGAACTGGTAGGTGTGGTTCAGCAGGCCCTTGTCGTCGACCCACAGCGCGAACCCGCCGATGAAGTCGGCGAACGCCACGATCACGCCTTCGGCGCCGCCGTCCGGCACGTTCAGATTCGCCTCGATCGCGTACGAGCGGCCGTAGATCCGAGGAATCATTGTCGTCTGGATGTTCTGGACGTCGCCGGCGTACGTGTATCGCGTGATCGTCGGCAGCGGCGGCAGATCCCCGAGCCACACCGAGAAGGCCGCGAGCAGCGGCAGCGCCCGGTTTCGCTCGGCCTCCTTCCAGAACAGCTCCTTCAACTCCGCGAGCTTGTCGGGATTCTCGTCGGCCAAGTCCTTGGCCTGCGAGAAGTCATCCGGCAGGTAGTACAGCTCCCACGTGTCCTGCTCCGGATCGTAGGCGCCGGGGGCGAAGCGCTTCATCGTCTCCGGCTTGAAGTCCCACGGGATCTTGTCCAGCCTCGCGCAGGCCCACCAGCCGTCCTTGTAGATGGCGCGGCTGCCGAGCATCTCGAAGTACTGCACCGTGTGCTGCTCGGCGGCCGCGGGATCGCCGAGCGTATAGGCGAAGCTGGTGCCGTCCATCGGCTCCTGCTCGATACCGTCGACCACCTTCGGCTCTGGGATGCCGACGAGCTCGAGCACGGTCGGCCCAATGTCGATGCAGTGCGTGAACTGCGTGCGCAGGTCGCCGTTCGCCTTGATCCGGTTCGGCCAGGCGACGACCATCGGGTCCCGCGTCCCGCCCAGGTGGCTACCCATCTGCTTTCCCCACTGAAACGGCGTGTTGGCGGCGTGGGCCCCCGCCGCGGCGAAGTGGGGGGCGGTGTGGAATCCGCCGAGGGCCTCGATCCCGCCGAACTTCTCGATGATCTTCAGCTGCTCGTCGGCTTCGAGTATCACCCCGTTGAAGAAGGTCGTCTCGTTGAAGGAGCCGGTGAGGGTTCCCTCCATGCTGGCCCCGTTGTCGCCCCAGATGTAGAAGATCAGCGTGTTCTCGAGGTCGCCTGCCTCCTCGATCGCGTCCAGCAGCCGCCCGACGTTCCAGTCGGCGTTCTCCTGGTAGCCGGCGTAAACCTCCATCTGGCGGGCGTAGAGCGTCCTCTGGGCGTCCGAGAGCGAGTCCCAGGCGGGGAACAGGTCAGGGCGCTCCGTCAGCTCGGTCTCCTCGGGGACGACGCCGAGCTTCTTCTGGCGGGCGAGAGTCTCCTCGCGATAGACGTCCCAGCCCTGATCGAACTTGCCCTTGTAGCGGTCGGCCCACTCCTTGGCCACGTGGTGCGGCGCGTGCGCGCAACCGGTCGAGTAGTACATCATCCACGGCTTCTGAGCGTCCGTCGCCCGGACGGCGTGCAGCCATTCGATCGCCTTGTCGGTGAAGCCGTCGGGGAAGTAGTAAAGCTCGCCGTCCTTGCCTTCCGGCACCCCGATCGTCGTGTTGTCCTGAGTGATGATCGGGTCGTACTGCCCGGCGGCGCCGGTCAGGAAGCCGTACCAGTGGTCAAAACCCCACGACAGCGGCCAATGGTCGAACGGGCCGGACTGGCCCATCTGGCCCCCTGGCGTCAAGTGCCACTTGCCAAAGCCGCCCGTGACGTAACCGTTCTCGCGCAGGATTCGGGGCAGGGCGGTGCAGCTTCGCGGCCGGGTACCCGTGTAGCCGGGATACGGGCCCGGGAGCTCAGCGATCGTCCCCATGCCCACCCGATGGTGATTGCGCCCGGTCAGCAGCGCCGCCCGTGTCGGGGAGCACACCGCCGTCACGTGGAACGCGTTGTACGTCAGGCCCTGCTTCTGCACGCGCGTCAGATTCGGGGTACTGATCGCCCCGCCGAACGTGTCCGGAGCGCCGAACCCGGCGTCGTCGATCAAGCAGATCAGCACGTTTGGCGCGGCCTCGGGCGCCTTGGGCCCCGGGATCATCGTCCAGTCGCCCACCGACTCGTCCAACGTTCGCCCCATCGTCCCGCCAAAGCTCCGATCTGGGATCGGAAGCACCGTGCGGTCGGGGCTGAACTTGCCCATCGCCTCCGCCAACGAGCCCTTCAACGCCTCGACGCCCGACTTGTCGCTCTGGACAATGGACTTCAGCAGCGAGCCGCCGAGCGCCTGCTCCACGGCGAGCCGCTGCGCGTCGTCGAACACCGCGATGATCCCGGCCGAGCCCGGTGGCAGGTTCGCACCGATCTTGTCGTGAATCTCGTTCTCGACGCGATGATCGACGAACTTGCCGATCAGGCCGCCCGCCACCGCACCAACCGCCACCGAAGCCAACAGTGGCGGCGCGAACAGGCCAACAGCCACACCGACCCCACCACCCCAGCCCGCGCCCTTACGGCCAAGATGATCGCCCGTCTGGCGCACCGAGACGCTCCCGTCCTTCGCATGCGTGACCAGGATCACGCCCTCGATCTCGACCTTCTTGTCCTTCACCAGCGCCACTAGCGCCTCGAAGTCTTTTGTCGCGGTGTCGATGTCCTGGTAGCCCGCTACGAGGACGTCGGTCGGTGTGTCAGCCATCAGGTTCTCCTTTGAGCGCGTTTCAACCTCGAGCCACAACCCACCAGCCAACGCCTGCGGCCTAGCAGGGCCGTCGAGATGCGACGGTCATCGTCCAGCCTAAGCCTTCTAGTCAAGCCGTGGACTGCGCGCTTGTCATCACCTGGTATGGATGAGAACAGCGGTTGTCGAGCTCGCCGACAGACGCATATGCGCGCGGTGAGCCGCGCGTACGCCGACCCGCGAGAGGTTGCGCCGCAAACTGGCTCAGGCCGTGGAGTACCAGCACCGCGCCGACGGCCTGCTCGCCCGCCGCACTACCGCCCGAGCGAATGCGGCAGCGCTCGCCGGCGACACGTCCTACCGCGAGCCAGCCAACTCCTCTCTTCCGCTGCTGCTTCACCGTCAAGTCAGTCACGTCCGGGAGGCTCGCGCCTCCTTCTGGTGCAAGGCGGCACACCGCCTTGTGCTTGCTGGGCTGGCTCGGAGCGGGTTCCCATCAGGGGTCTGCCTAGCAGCGGAGCAGAAGTGCGGGGTTTCGGTTAGTGGAAGCTGACGTGGCGCGTTAGTGGTAGGTGGCTAGGGCGTCGCGGCGGGGGTCGAGGTGCCGCGGTGGCCGGTCGGGGTGGATGTGGTAGCGGCCGTTGAGGTTGATGTGGGCGTGGATCGTTGGGGAGAGCCGTCCGAGCTTGAGGTCTTCGAGTTCGCGGCCGGTGACGCGTTCGCGTTCGATGATTTGGTGCATGTGGTGGGTGTTCCAGGTCGTGATCGCGGTGGACACGAGTCCGAGCGCCGCGGCTTGCATGCTCTGGCGGTCGAGCGTCTGGAGGCGGATGCGGCCTTCGTTGCCGTAGAAGACGGCGTCTTCGAGGGCGTTGATGCTCTCGTGCTTGTTGAGCTGGCGGCTGATCCCGCGCCGTTCCGGCGGTCGGGTGAGGTAGCGCAGGATGAACTCGGTCTTGACCAGGCGCCCGTAGTCCTGCAACGCGGCCGCGAGCACGGTGCGGCGTTGCTGGGCGTGGAGTCGTGCGACGAGCAGGCTCGCGGTGATGGTTCCCGTGTGCAGCGATCCGGCGAGGCGCAGCATCTCGTCCCACTGCTCGCGGATCAGCGCGAGCCGGACGCGGTGGCGCAGCATCCGGCCGGCTGGGCTGTCGTGAGCGGGCCAGCCGCCCCAGAGGCGAGTGTCGGGCAGCCCGGCGAGGCGCGGCGCGAAGCTCAGGCCGAGGAGGTCGAAGAGGGCGAAGATGATGTCGCTGTAGCCGGCGGTGTCGGTGCTGTGGATTCGGATCGGGAGCTGGCTGCGGTTGTCGAGGATGCCATCGAGGACGTACGTCGCGTCACGGACGGTGGTGCGGATCACGCGGGTCGCGAAGTGGGTGTGCTGGTCGGAGACGAACGTGTAGTGCGTGAGGCCGCGGTCACGGCCGAAGTAGCGCGGCAGCGCCCGGGCCTGCTGACTGTCGGGGCTGACGATACGGCGCTTGCCGTCGCTGCTTGAGCGCTCGCCGCTGCCCATCCGTTGCGCGAGCCCGATCGTGGACTGGTAGTCCACGATCCGCCCTGTCGCGGCTTCGAGGGTGTCGTGGCGCAGGTACCACTCGCTTGTCCAGCCGACCTGCGCCGGGGAGAGGTCGCTCGCGCGGGCCATCCGGCCCGTCCCGAGGTTGCAGGCCTGCGCGATGATCGCCGCGAACAGGTGCCGCAGATGGTCCTCGCGGGGGGGTGTGGCACCGCCCGCGTGCGTCAGATACCGCGTGAAGTTGCACCAGCGGTTGACCTCGATCAGGAGATCGGGCAGATCGATCACAGGCAGCTGGTTGGCGATCTCCCTCGCGAGCTCGTCGACGTCGGGCTCGCGCGGCTCGGCACGCAATCGCTTGACACTGAGGTTGCTGTGCTCGTCGATCGTGACGTCGGCGTCGCCGGCCTTGAGGTCTTGATCAAGCCGGTCGCGGTGAGCGGCGGTGCGTTCACGCAGCCGCTGCAGGCGCGGCTCGGCGGACGACGGCAGCTCGAGCTCGCGCACGACATCGGGCCGCGCAGTGGCCCAGTCGCCGCGGGGGATCAGGAACCGTTCGGGGTCGGTATAGCGGCGGCTGCCCACGACCCAGATCTCGCCGGCGCGCAGCGCGCCACGCAGCTCGCTGAGCAGGCACAGCTCCCAGTGATGGCGATCGATCCCGCCGCCGGGCTGCCGGACGTAGGGGCGCCAGCTCCGCGGCACGAACCCGACCGGCGCATCGTCAGGGACACGCCGCGCGCCACGGCGGTTGAGCTCGCGCAGGACCTCGACGGCCTCGAGCAGCTTCTCGCCGTCAGGATTGGCGCGAAGACGCAGCGTCTGGAGGACGCGAGGTGAGAAGTCGCGGGTGGCGCGGTAGCGCTCGCCTAGCTGCTGCAGATGACTGTCTTCCAGCGGGCGTTTGATCTCGGCGGCGAGCTCGAGGGCGCGCTGTACCTCCTCCGGAGTCGCGCGGTGCCACACAACCTCGCGAACCTTGGGGTCGGGGATCTCCGGATCGAGGAGGACCTCGAGCAGTTCGCCGAGCAAGATGACCGAGGCGTTCGCGCTGTCGGCGACGCTCAGCTTCCGCTGTACCAACGCCCGGCGGGCCTTCGCGTGCTGTGCCGCGACGCCATCGTCGAACAGGTCGGTGATCTCATCGGTCACCCGCGCGACGGTCTCAGCGCAGAATGCGAGCAGCGCCGGATGGCGAAACGCCGGGTCGCGGCGGCTGATTGCCTGGCTCGTCGCGTGGCGAACATACTGGGCGAGCATTCGGCGACGGTTCGCAGGAATGATCTCAAGATCCCACTGATCGGCGCCGAGGCTGCGTAGCAGCTCGAGCTTCTCGATCGACTCGCCGATCTCCCTGACCGTCCGGGTTTCCTGGCCGAGCTGCTTGACCGGCGCGGCCGTCGCCGACGCGGAAACGTCGAGCAGACGATCGAGCGCCCCCTGGAGCTCGGGCGTCAAGACCACGAGGCCGGCCCGGCGGTGGATCTCACGCTCGGCCTCGCTGCGGGCTGCGGAGACGAGCCGCTCAAGGACCGTCAAGCCCGGCCGCATCAGCTTTCGGCGGCGCAGCTCGTCCACGGTGCTTCGCAGCAGCGCCAGCGGGCCGTCATGCCCAAGCGCCCGGTGGGCTACCCACGAGCCGAGTTCGTCGAGGTCGGCATCGCGGCACGCCCGGAACCGGCTGATCGTCATGACCTGCGCGAGCTGCTCAGCGCGCGCGTCACACTCCACATGCAGGCGCTTCGGGTCGATCGATGAAAGGTCAATATCGAGCTGGCTCCCGACCAGCGCGGCAGCGGGCTCGGGCAGCTCCTCGAGCGCCGCAGGCACGAACCCGAGCCAGCGCATCGCCCCAACCGCGACGGCAATCGCGAAGCGGCCGTGGACGCCACGGTGGCCTGCGATCAGCTCCAGCTCGTCATCGGCGAACGAGAAGAACGCGCTCAGCGTCGCCTCGTCGATCTCCTCGGGGAATCGCTCCCACTCGCGGCGCAGACTGGCGGTCAGGATCTCGACAGGCATCAGAACTCGATCTCCAAATCCGAGACGGCCTTCTGGCGGTCTGCCTTGGACGGCAGGCTGTAGCGACGGGTCGTCTCCAACCTGCGGTGGCCGGCGAGCTCGGCGACGAGCACGAGGTCATTCCCGGCGCGCACCAGCCCGGTCACGCGTGCCGACGCGCAGCTCGACGAGCCCGCATTCCCCACGCGGAGCGGCGCCCGGCGCGACCGGCGCAACATCAACCGTCGGGTGATCGCTCCGGCAGTGCGCGCGGCGAATGCGCTCCGCGCCGAGGGCCGGCAGCCGCCACTGCCCGGATCGATCACCGCCCACACCTTCCGGCGCACGTTCATCACGCTGATGCTCGAGGCGGGCGCGCCTATCCCCTACGTCCAGGCCCAAGTGGGCCACGAAGACCCGACGACCACGCTCGCGATCTACGCGCAGGTGCTCAAGCGTCGCGACCGCCGACGCCACGGCGAAGCGTTCGACGCGCTCATGGCCGACGCCGTTCCGTCGGCCACGTCGATCATCATGTGCGGTAATCCTGACCGATCGGAAGGCCGAGGCGTGCTCGATATGCCATCGGTTTCCGGCGGATCCGGTCACAGAAACGAGCTAAGCCCGAATCTGTGACCAGTTTGCACCAGTTGCGCACATGACCATCATCACGAAAATCTGGCCATTTGCGGGGCTTTCTCAGAGCCCGCCTCCGGACTTGAACCGGAAACCCCTTCATTACAAGTGAAGTGCTCTGCCAATTGAGCTAGGCGGGCGCTGCTCGGCGCCAATCGTAGGCGCTGAGCGCGCGGCCGTCAGCCGGCGGGACTGCAGACGGCGCGACGTGCCGTCAGCTGCCGGGGCTGCTGACGCCGCTGCCGGCGAGCTCGGACTCCCACCACTGGATCGTCTCGAGCATCGTCTGGCGCAGGGGGATCAGGGGGCGCCAGCCGGTCGCCTTGGTCAGGCGCTCGTGCGAACCGCGGAAGTCCATCACCTCGTGCGCGCGCACGCGCGCTCGGTCCACGACGTGGTCCACCTTGACGGGCGCGATCAGCTCGGCGAGCAGCTGGACCTGCTCGCGGGCCGAGACCGAGCGCCCGGTGCAGACGTTGTAGATCGCGGGCGCGGCGCCCTGGGTCGCGGGCGTGGCGCCGCGGGTCCATGGTGCGGCGCCCCGCGCGAGCAGGCGGTAGGCGCGGACCACGTCGCGCACGTCGGTGAAGTCGCGCCGGGTGTCGGGGTTGCCGGTGACGATGCGCAGCTCGCTCACACCCGCGAGCCGGCCCTCGGCTGCCTGCCGGGCGAGCGAGGAGAGGATGAAGATCGAGCGCTGGCCGGGGCCCGTGTGGTTGAAGGGCCGGGCCCGGATGACCTCGAGCCCGTAGGCAGCGGCGTACACCGCGGCCAGCAGCTCGCCGGCGGTTTTCGAGACCGCGTACGGGTTGGCCGGGGCGAGCGGAGCGTCCTCGCTGACCGGCAGAGGTCCGAGCGCGCCGTAGACCTCACACGTGCTGACCCACACCACCCGCGCCCCTGCGGCCTCGTGGCGTACGGCCTCGAGCACGGCCAGCGCCCCCGCTCCGTTGTCGGAGAGCGTCGTCGCCGGGTCGTCCCAGGAACGGCCGACGGAGCTGAGGGCCGCGAGGTGGTAGACGACCTCCGGTCGCGCCGCGCGGACAATGGCCCGGACGGCCATGGTGTTACGCAGGTCGACGACCACGCCCTCACCCGCGCCGTCGGGCACCGAACCGGTGCGGGAGACCCCGATCACCTCATCCCCCTCGCGGGCGCACAGGCGCGCGAGGTGATTACCGGCGAAGCCCGACGCGCCGGTGATCAGGACGCGCACTCGAGCGCCTTGCGGACGGCGGGCACGTCGGCCGCTCTCGCTACGGAGCGGGCTCGACCGAGACGGCGTGCTCGAGCCTGCCGTGGCCGTTGCTCGAGAACTCGACTTCGTTCTCCGGCGGCGCCGGTTCCGGCTCGGCGTTCAGCCTGCGTTCCAGCTCTCCGAGCAAGACTCCGAACAGCGCGTGGCGCCAGGCCGCCTGGGCGAAGGCGCGCCGGCTCCGGCTCAGCTTGGGCAGGTCGTTGCGGGCCGGGTGATAGCGGTCGGTCAGCGCCACCAGCGGCCACAGCCCGACGTGCTCGGCCAGGGCCACGAACGGACCGCGCGCCGCCGGCGGAAGCGGAAGCGACGGCGCCAGGTTCGAGTAGGCGGCGCCGAAGATGGCGCCGTTGACCATGTGCAGGGCGAAGCCCACGGGATACCAGCCATCCCCGCGGGTGACCGACTTTCCCAGCAGTTCGACATCGTCGTAGCGCGATCCGAAGACGAGCTTGTCGAGCGGCTGCTGCAGCGCCCAGGCCGCCCCGGCGACGGCGCCACAGACGGCCCCCCTCAGCGTTCGTGTGTGGTCGATGCCCGTGCTCAAGAAGAGCAACTGTAACGCGCGAAGGCCGGATGGGTACGCCTGTGTGCGATGGATCACCAAAGTCTTCACAACCGCGCCCGCGAGCAGGGCGCGAATCCGCTGGTCTATTGGCTCGTCCGGGCGATCCTCCAGCCGTTCTTCCACATCTACTTCCGCCTCAGCCGGATCGGGCGGGAGCACATCCCGGCCGATGGCCCGGTGATCGTCGCCGCCAACCACCGCAGCTTCCTCGACCCGTTCGTGATCGGTACCATGGCCCAGCGGCCGATGTACTACGTGGCCAAGAAGGAGCTGTTCTCGCGCCCGTGGCAGTCCTGGATCCTGAACGCGCTGGGTGCGTTCCCGGTCGATCGCGGGGCGCACGACGGCGACATGATCACCACGGCCAAGGCGATCCTGGATCGCGGTGACATCGTGCTCATCTTCCCCGAGGGGACGCGGATCCGGCCGGGATCGCTGGGTAAGCCCAAGCGTGGCGTCGGTCGCCTCGCCCTCGAGACCGGGGCGCCGGTGGTGCCGGTCGCTGTGATCGGGACCGAAGCGGTTCGCCGGGGCTGGCGGATCCGGCCCCACAAGGTCCGGATTCGCGCCGGGCGCCCACTTCGCTTCCCCCAGGTCGAGGGAGCGTCGCCGGCCCTCGCGGGTGCGGTCACCGACCGCATCTGGCCCTGCGTGATGCTGCAGTGGGAGTGGCTCGGCGGGCTGCCGCCGATCCGCCGGGCGGCGATCATCGGAGCCGGCTCGTGGGGGACGAGCCTCGCGGTCAGCCTGGCCCGCGCGGGCTTCGACGTCGACCTGGGGTGCCGGACGCGCAAACAGGCCGAGGCGCTCTCGGTCAGCCGTGAGAACAGCGCCTATCTCCCCGGCGTCGAGCTGCCCGAGTCGGTCCATGTGATGCGGGCCGCGGAGCTGGAGCTCGGAGGACACGATCTCGTCTGCCTCGCGGTGCCGGCGCGGTCGCTGCCCAGTGCCATCGCTGCTCACGCCGAGCGGATTCCGCGCCGGGCGGGGCTGCTCGTGGCCTCGAAGGGCCTGGTGCCGCCGCTGGGGACGCTTCCCTCCGCCTTCGTCGCCGAGCGGGTCAACGCACGTGCCGTGGCCGTCCTGGGCGGGCCGGCTCAGGCTGCCGATGTGCTCGAGCACGGGGCCTCGGTGGTACTCGCGTCAGTCGACCGCTCGTTCGCCCGCCGGCTCGCCGACGTGCTCCGCGCCGCGGGCCTGGACGTGTCGCCTACCAACGACGTGACCGGCGTGGAGCTGGCCGGGTGCGCCAAGAGCGTCGCCGTCCTGGCCGCGGCGGCGGCCTCGCCGTCGGGACCCAATGTCGCGGGTGCGGCCGCCGGCAAGGTGTTCGCCGAGGTCGACGCGCTGGCGCGCTCCCGCGGTGGCCGCCCCGAGACCTTTGCCGGGCTCGCCGGCGCCGGCGACTTGGTGGCGAGTGTGGTGGCGTCCGGGTCGCGCAACCGGCGGGCCGGCGAGATGCTCGCGCAGGGTGCGCCGGCGGCTGAGATCGGCCCGGCTCTGGGTCAGGCCGCCGAGGCGGTCGACTCGATTCCATTGCTGGTCAGCGCCGCCCGCGAGGCGCACCTCCAGACGCCGGCGCTCGACAGCCTCGCCCTGCTCGTCGAGGGGCGCATCGAGCCTGAGTATTGGACCGCGACCGTGACGGCCCCTGCGCGCCCGGCGCCCGGGCGTTCTGTCCGCGCGGCTTGAGCGAGGGTAGGCTCCCATGCCGTGGCCGATCCGCTGCCCAAGAACAAGACGGAGCTCGATGCTCGGTTCACCGAGCTGTACCGGGCTCATCTGCGCGACGTCTACTCCTACAGCTACTACCGGGTCGGCAACCACCACGACGCCGAGGACCTCACGGAACAGACGTTCCTGCAGGCCTATCGCCACTTCGAGCGCGCGTTGCGCGAGTCCGACGGGAGGCCGTTGCGCCCCTGGCTCATCCGAATCGCCCACAACCTGGCGGCGAACTTCTACCGCGACCGCGCGCGCAAGCCGGAGTCGGCGATCGAGGATGCCGGGGTCATCCCCTCGCCGCACACCACCGAATCGCTCGTCGAGGGGCGCGAGGAGCTCAAGGCCATCCTCGCCGGTGTCGCCCAGCTTCCCGACGACCGTCGTGAGGCTCTGATCATGAGATTTGCACTCGGCATGGACAATCGCGAGATCGCGCGGGCACTCGGGCGGACCGACGGCGCCACCAAGGTGCTTCTGCACCGAGCGATCCGGCAGCTGGAGGGCATCGTGGCCCAACCCGAACGGGACGAGGCGTCGAGATGACGGCTGGCACTGCAGATTTCGAAGCGCTACTGCGCGAGGCGCTGGCGCCGGTGGATCCGCCGGCGGATCTCGCCCAGCGGCTCGAGCTCACGCTCGTGAACCTGACGGAATTGGCGCAGGATGAGCTCGAGTCCTGGGAGCTGCGGTCGATGCGGGACCCCCGCAACTGGGTGCGCCCGGCCGCCGCGGCCGTCGTCGGCGCGACGGCCGGGACGGCTCTGGTCGTGCTCCGCGTCCGGGGACGCCATCGGGGCCGCCAGCGGCAATCGGGCAACCTGATCGAGTTGGGACAGCGGACGCTGCAGGACTTCGCCGAAGAGGCACGCCGGGTCCTGCCCGACCGGTAGCGGCATCGGCGCGCGGCCGCCGGGGCGGCTGAGATCGGCGGTCCGCTCAGGCGCGGTTGATAGCTTCAGCTCCATGGCTGTCTGCTACCGGCACCCCTCCCGCGAGACGGGGGTCTCGTGTTCCTCGTGCGGGCGCCCCATCTGCCCGGATTGCATGACACCCACCCCGGTCGGGATGCGCTGCCCCGAGTGCGCCCGCGACCGAACGAAGGTCAAGACGATCAGCTCGGTGTCCTCGGGACCGGTGATGACCCAGGCGCTGATCGCGATGAACGTCCTCATCTACCTCGCGGAGACACTGGCCGGAGGCACCAACGGGCAGATCTTCGACAAGGGCGCGCTGTACGGCCCGCTGATCGTGCAGAACCACGAGTACTGGCGGATTGTCACCTCCGGATTCCTGCACGAAAGCATCCTGCACCTGCTGTTCAACATGGTCTTCCTGTACGTGATGGGAACCATGCTCGAGCCGGCGATCGGGCGGCTCAACTTCGCCGCCGTGTACTTCACCTCGCTGCTGGCCGGGTCCTTCGGGGCACTTCTGTTCCAGCCGCAGGCGGCGACCGTGGGCGCCTCGGCGGCCTGCTTCGGCGTCCTCGGCGCACTGCTCGTTGTGGCCCGGGCACGCGGGATCTCGATCTGGCAAAGCGGACTGGGCCTGACGCTCGGCATCAACATCGTGTTCTCGCTCAGCGTGGCCGGAATCTCGATCGGCGGCCACCTCGGGGGCCTGATCGCCGGCCTGATCACCGGTGGGCTGATCGTCGAGCTGGGCGAACGACGCCGGATGACGACCGTCGCCCTCGCCGGGTGCGTGGTGGTGGCGGCGCTCAGCGTGGTGGGAGCGATCGCTGTGGCCGGCGGCACGGGGCTGACACCGCACGGGATCGGGTTCGGCGCCTGAGGCAGCGTTATCGGAGCTGCTGGTGGCAACGCCGTCAGGGCGTGACGCGATGGGCGCTAGACCATTTCCGACCAACGTCGAATCGGGCCACGCTCGAGGGGTGGACGAACGGGACCGGCCGGGTGCTCAGAGCTCGACCGTCAAGGCTTCGCCCGGTGCCTCGGGCACCCGCTCAGGGTGCAGGATGTGCGCCAGCAGCTCGAGGCCGTCGACGAGCCGCGGTCCGGGCCGCGAGAAATAGGCGGCGGCATCGACGGCGACCACCTCTCCAGCCCCGATCGCCGCCAGCTCGTCGCGGTGCATCTCGGCCTCGCGATGCGCGATCTCGGCGTCATACCCACAGGGGATGACGATCACCACGTCCGGCTGCGCGGCCACGACCTCGTCCCACGAGCGCTGCTCGGAGTACTCGCCGGCGAACCCGAGCACGTCCTCGCCGCCGGCGTATTCGATCAGCTGCGGCGTCCAGTGACCGGCCGCGAACGGTGGATCGAGCCACTCGAGCGCCGCCACCCGAGGGCGGGGAGCGTCACGGACCGCGAGCCGCACCCGGTCGATGCGCGAACCGGCATCCTGCACCAGCTCGACCGCGGCGTCCTTGCGGTCCGTCGCCTGGGCCAGGGTCCGGGCATCGCCGAGGACCTCGCCGATCGTGTGCGGGTCCAGCGAGATCACCCGCGGGCGGGTCTCGATCTCGTCGGCCACGGCGCGGACGTCGTCATAGGAGACGGCACACACGGAGCACAGGGCCTGGGTGACGATCAGGTCCGGTCGCAGGTCGCGCAGCGCGTTCGAGTCGAGCTCGTAGATCGGCTCTCCGGCCAGGGTTCGCTCCCGGACCGCGGCGTCGATCTGCGCCGCGGTCAGCCCGGGCGCGAGCACGTCGCGGGTGATCTTGGGCAGCTCCCGCGCGGCGGGCGGGTAGTCGCACTCATGGGTGACGGCGATAAGGTCGGTGCCGAGCCCGAGTGCGAACAGCATCTCCGTGGCCGACGGGACAAGGCTGACGATACGCATTGGAGGAGAACGATATGGCAGATCTGCTCAATGACGAAGCGATCAT
>JADGPN010000096.1 GCA_017882465.1 Solirubrobacteraceae bacterium | reverse complement strand
GAGGAAGCCCGCGTGACGAGGAAGCCCGCGTGATCGACAGTCATACCCACCTCGAGTTCTGCAAGCCGCCGGATGCCGAGCTGGTCGCGGCGGCCGACACCGCCGGGGTTACCCGGATGCTGACCGTCGGCACGACGGGAGCCTCGTGCCGGGCCGCGCTGGCCGCCGCCGAGGACTTCCCGCAGGTGTACGTGGCGATTGGCCGCCATCCCAACGAGGCGACGGGCTTCGACGATGCGGATCTCGCCGAGCTGCGCGCCCTGGCCGCGCACGAGAAGTGCGTCGCCATCGGCGAGACGGGGCTCGACTACTACCGCACCAGCGCGCCCCACCCCGATCAGGAGCGCGCGTTCCGGGCCCAGATCGAGCTCGCCCGCGAGACCGGCAAGCCGCTGATCATCCACACCCGCGCGGCCGAGGACGACACGCTGTCGCTGCTGGGCGAGCACGCGGACGGGCTCAAGGTGATTCTGCACTGCTTCTCGATGGCGGATCGAATCGACGAGTGCCTGGAGCATCCCGATTGGTGGATCTCGTTCGCCGGCAACGTCACCTACCCGAGCGCCGCGAGCCTGCGCTCGGCGGCGCTGCGCGTCCCGGCCGACCGCCTGCTGGTCGAGACGGATGCTCCGTTCCTGGCGCCGCAGGCGGTTCGCGGTCAGGCCAACGAGCCCGCGCACGTGATCCACACGGCGCAGGCGCTGGCGATCGAGCGCCGGATGGGCTACGGCGAGCTCGAGTCGGCGGTTGAGCGCAACGCCGCGACGCTGTTCGGATGGTGAGCTCCCGGCGGGCCAGGGACCTCGGGCAGAACTTCCTCGTCGACCGCAACATCCTCGATGTGATCGAGCGGCTCGCTCAACTCGGCCCCGACGATGTCGTGCTGGAGATCGGCGGCGGCCAGGGCGTGCTCTCCGAGCGACTGGCGGCTCGCGCCGCGCACGTGCACGTGGTCGAGGTGGACCTGCGCCTGGAGCAGCCGCTGCGAGCTGCGCTGGCGCCGTTCACGAACATCAGCCTGCACTTCGGCGACGCGCTGGCGCTCGACCTCCCCTCGCTCTCCCCGGCGCCCGGCAAGGTGATCGCCAATCTGCCCTACGGAATCGCCGCGACCGTGATCCTGCGGACGATCGAGCAGCTCCCCACGGTGCGCAGCTGGGTGGTGATGGTGCAGCGCGAGGTCGGCGAGCGGCTCGCGGCGGCCCCGGGTACGGCGGCCTACGGGATTCCCTCGGTCCTCGCGCAGCTGGCCTGCGAGGTGCGGGTGCGCAGAGGAGTCGCGCGCACCGTCTTCCGCCCGGTGCCCAACGTCGACTCGGTGCTGGTCGGCCTCGAGCGTCGCGGCCCCGCGGCCGAGCCTGACGTCCGCACCCTGGTGCACTCCGCCTTCGCGCACCGCCGCAAGGCGCTCGCGCGTTCGCTGGCCCTGGCCCCGGGCGCGGCGCCCGAGGACAGAGAGCGGGCCCGGGAGGCGCTGGTGGCGCTGGGCCACCCGGCCGACGAGCGCGCCGAGCGGCTCTCGCCCGAGGAGTTCCGGGCCCTGGCGGAGCGGCTGTCGCCGTGACGGCGCGGAGCGGACACGGAGTGCGGCCATGAGGATCCGTGCGCTGGCTCCCGGCAAGGTCAACCTCAGCCTGTTCCTCGGTGGCCCGCGCGCCGGCGGCCGCCACGAGCTGGTGACCCTGTTCGAGTCCGTCTCGCTGGCCGACGAGCTGACGCTCGAAACCCGTGCCTCGGGCGCGGACGAGGTCATCTGTCCGGGCGTTGAGGGTCCCAACCTCGTCGGCGCCGCGATCGCCGGACTGCGGGAGCGCGGATGGGACGGACCCCCGGTGCGGATCGAGGTGCGCAAGCAGATCCCGGTCGCGGCGGGGATGGGCGGAGGATCGGCCGACGCGGCCTGTGCCCTGCGTCTCGCGGCCGCGGCGGCGCCGCTTCCCGCCCCTCCGGTCGTCTCCGAGCTGGCCGCGGCGCTCGGCGCCGACGTGCCGAGCCAGCTTCAGCCGGGGCTGGTGCTGGGCACGGGAGCCGGAGACCTTGTCGAGACGGTGCCGGCGATCGCGCCGCACGCGCTGGTGATCGTGCCGCTGCCGGCGGCGCTCTCGACCGTGGCCGTCTACGCCGAAGCCGACCGGCTCGGACTGGGGCGCCGGCCCGAGGAGCTGCGCGAGAACCTGACCCGCCTGCGCGCGGCCCTCACCGCGGGCGCTCAGCTGCCACCGGAGCTGATTCGCAACGACCTCGAAGCTGCGGCCCGCTCGCTCTGCCCGCCGATCGACGAGGCGATCGAGGCGGTGTGGGGCCTTGGCGCCGACCACGTGTTCGTGTCCGGGTCCGGCCCCACCGTGGCAGGGCTCTGGTGGGCCGGGTCGAAAGCCGAAGAGGTGGCTGCGGCCCTCGCCGGACGCTACCCTGGCGCGAGCGCGGCGATGCCGGCCGATGCGGTGTTTGCAGGGACGACCCGCGTCGATTAGCGCGGCGGCGCGCTCAGCGGCTCGATCGTCGCCGGTGTCGGGCACAATTCACGTGACGCCATGAGCAACCAGACAATCACCTACTTGGTCGGAGCCTGTCTCGGCGTCTTCGGCCTGGCGGTCTTCTGCGCCCTCGTCCTCGTGCCGGCCATCACCGCCTACCGGAAGCCGGTGGAGCGAGTGGCCGTGGTGCTTCTCTCGCTGTATGTGCTGGCCGCGCTTGTGGGCCTCGGCGTGCTGGCAGGCGCGTTCGTCGTCTTCGAGTGGCCGCGGATCTTCTAGTGGCCGCGAGTCTTCGAGTGGCCGCGGGTCATCTGGTGTCACTAGTGCCCCGAGTGGCGAGGAGCTAGCCTCATGTCCGAGGGAGCTGCGCCCCGTCAGGCGAGCCCGCCGGACCTGGGGGCGCTGGCCGCGATCACCGACGCCGTCGAGGCGGGCGCCGGGCTGCCGGAGATCCTGCGCGCCGCGGCGCGCGCGCTCGAGGCGAGCCTGATCTTGATCGACCGCTCCGGGGCGATTCTGGCCGTGGCCGCGCGATCCCCGGCCGACGAGCGATCGCTGATGCGCGACGCCGGCGACGTGATGACGATCGAGTTGCGCGTCGCCGAGGCGCCGGTGGGGCAGCTGCGCATGCGGGTCCGGGACCCGGCCCCCGATGCCGCTCTGCTGCGGCTGGTCACCACCCTGATCGGCTCCGAGGTCGAGCGGGTACGGGCGCCCGAGCGGGCCTCTGAGGAGGCGGCCACGACCTTCCAGCGCGCGGTGCTGGCGCGCCGGATCGAGCACCGCGACGACCTGGTCGCCCGGGGCAAGGAGCTCGGATCCGACCTCGGGTCCGGGGGCAGCGTGGTCGTGGTGCGGGCCCATCCGCGGAGCCCCACCGAGGACGACTGGCGCCAGCGGCTGCTGGCGGTGACCGGACGCGGGGCGCGTTCGATCGCCCCGGGGGCGATCGCCGCCTCCTCGGAGTCCGACGCGGGCGAGGTCATGGTGCTCGTTCCGGACCCGGACGGCGACACCGGCCGCCGCGTCGCCGCCTCGGTGCTGCGCGAGCTCGAATCCGGACTGCCCGGATTCGCCTTCGCGATCGGCCGCAGCCGTCGCGCCGAGGATCCGCTCGATCTGCACCGCGCCGGCAACGAGGCGCTGCTGGCCGCGAACGTGGTCGAGGGTGACCAGGAGCGCTCCGAGCTCGCATACGCCGAGACCGGGACCTACCAGCTGCTGCTCCCACACATGAACGACCCGGCCGAGCTGAACCGCTTCTACAAGGAGACCGTGAGCCCGCTCGTGGCCTATGACGAGCAGTACGAGACCGATCTGCTGGGAACGCTCTCCACCTTCCTGGAATGCGACGCGAACGTGAACGCGACCGCAGCGCGTCTGATCACTCACCGCCACACGATCCGCTACCGCTTCGAGCGCGTGCGGGAGCTGACCGGCCTCGATGTGTCCTCCACCGATGGTCGCGAGAAGCTGTCGCTGGGGCTGAAGGCCATGCGCGTGCTGGGCATCGCGGCACCTCGGGGTCCCGCCACTGAGCCGGGCGCCGAGGGCGGGCGCGTTCCGCGATGAGGATCATCGACCTCTCGGCGCCGATCGAGCAGAGCCCGCCCGAGCTGCCCGAGCTGCTGCGGACCGACATCTCCTACGCCGATCACGCCGCCGGGGCGCGCGACGTCGACGCGATGTTCGGGCTGCCCCCGGCCCTGCTGCGCAACCGCGAGGGTTGGGCGATCGACACCTTCACCCGCTTCGGCACCCACAACTCGACTCACGTCGACGCTCCCTGGCACTACAACTCGATCGTCGAGGGTCACCCCGCACAGAAGATCGACGAGGTACCGCTGGAGTGGTTCTTCGCGCCCGGGGTCGTGATCGACATGACCCACAAGGCCGATGGCGAGGCGATGACGGTGCCGGACCTGGAGCAGGGGCTGAAGCTCGCCGGCCACGAGCTTGCCGCGTTGGACATTGTGCTCGTGCGCACGGACTGTGACCGCTTCTACGGCCAGCCCGACTACATGGCTCAGGGCTGTGGGGTTACCGCCGAGGCGACGCACTGGCTCTGTGACCATGGCATCCGGGTGATGGGGATCGACGCCTGGGGGTGGGACGCGCCGCTGTGGATGCAGGCCGAGGAGGCCAAGCGGCGAGACGAGCCGGGGATCTTCTGGGCCGCCCATCAGGCCGATCGGGCCTACTGCCAGATCGAGCGGCTGGTGAACCTCTCCGGGCTCCCGCCCACCGGCTTCACCGTCTCCTGCCTGCCGCTCAAGCTCAAGGGCGGCAGCGGCGCGCCGGCGCGCGTCGTGGCGATGGTGGCGGACTAGGACCCGCGAGGATCGCGCCGCCATGGCCATCGGGATCATCACCGGCTCCGGGACGTACGCACTCGCCGACTTCGAGGCAGCGGAGGCCACGGAGGTGGATACCCCGTTCGGCCGCGCCACCGTGACCCGGGGGAGCTGCGCCGGCGTGATGGCGCTGCACGTCTCCCGACACCTGGCCGGCCACACTCGCCTCTCCAACCACGTCACCCACCGCGCCAACATCTGGGCGCTCAAGGAGATGGGCGCGATCGCCGTGATCGGCTGCACCGTTTGCGGTGTGGTCGACCCGTCCATCGAGCTCGGGTCGCTGATCGTGTTCGACGACCTCCACTTTGCCTCCAACCGCCTCCCCGACGGTTCGCTGTGCACGTTCTTCACCGAGCCGGGTGACCCCGAGCGCGGGCACTGGATCCTGCACGGCAGCCCGTTCTCGGCCGATGTCAGGGCGGCGTTGCTCGCGGCGGCCGCCGACGTCGGGCGCAGCGCGCGTGACGGAGGGACCTACGGCCACGTCGACGGTCCTCGCTTCAACACCCCAACCGAGATCGCCCGGCTGGCCGCCTGCGGGGTCACCGCCGTGAGCCAGACGGCGGGCCCGGAGACCGTGCTGTGCGGCGAGCTCGAGTTGCCGTTCGCGCTGATGGGCTTCGCCACCGACTACGCGAACGAGGTCAAGCCGGGTGAGCCGACGCCCGTCTCCACGCTGATCGAGCTGATGGGCCGCAGCTCGGCGATCTTCGCCGACGTGCTGCGAGGCGCGCTGCCCCGCCTGGTCGCGAGGCCGCCGTCGCCGGCCGGGACGGTCTACCGCTTCGACCGGGAATGAGCGCCGGCGATCCGGCGGTGCTCGTCATGGCACGGGCTCCGCGCCGGGGGGAGGTGCGCCGGGCGCTCGAGCCGATGCTCGGGCCCGACGGCTGCGTGGCGTTGCAGGCGGCGCTGATCGCGCAGACGGCGGGGTGGGCGCACGAGGTGGCGCCGGGCGGGGTGTTCGCGGCGCACGAGCCACCCGATGCCGTCGAGGAGGTGCGCCGGCTGATCCCGGGTGGCGCCACCCTGTTCCCCCAGAACGGCGACGGGATCGCCGGCCGGATCGCCGACGCCGCGGGACGCGTGTTCTACCGGCGTACCGGACCGCTGCTGATCGCGTGGCCCGATCTCCCACGGCTGCGGCCCGAGCACGGGACCGCAGCGCTCGGGGACCTCGCCGCCGGTTGCGATCTCGTGCTCGGCCCGGCGATCGACGGCGGCTTCTACCTGATCGGGCTCGCCCGTCCGCTGCCCGAGTTGTTCGGTCTCCGCGAGCAGGCATGGCGCAGCCCGGACGTGATGGCCATGGGTCTCGCGGCTGCCCATCGGGCCGGTCTGGAGGTCGGCATCCTGCGGGCGGAGAGGTCGCTGCACCGGCCCTCGGATGTGCGCGCGGCGCTGGCCGACCCGACCCTGCCGCCCGAGATCGCGCGGATCCTGCGCGGCAGGAGATGACCAGAATCGCGGCCGGCTGAAGGGAGCCGCCGCGACCTGGCGAACGTTCGGCTGATGAGCCCGGGCCGACTCGAAGCATTCTCCGACGGGGTGATCGCGGTGGCGATCACCCTGCTGGTGCTGGACATCCACGTGCCCAACCCAGGGGGGAGTCTCGCTCACGAGCTGGGGCAGATGTGGCCCAACTATCTCGCCCTGGTCACGTCGTTCGTGACGATCGGGATCATCTGGATCAACCACCACGCGATGATCGGCCGCCTGCGCGCCATCGACCACACGCTGATGATCCTCAACCTGTTGCTGCTGCTGACGATCGTGATCCTGCCGTTCACGACCTCGCTGGTGGCCGAGTACGTCAGGGAGAGCAGCGGCCAGCATCTGGCCGCGGCGGTCTACGCCGGCTCGTTCCTGGTCATGGCCCTGGCCTTCTCGGCCACGCAACGCCACATCCTGATCTCCAGGCCCGGCCTGCTGCGGACGGAGCTGTCCGAGGCGGAGCGGCGGCGGATCCTCTCGCGGGCCCTGACGGGGCTCGTGCCGTATGCGGTCGCGACGGCGATCGCGTCGCTGTCGGCCTACGCCACGCTCCTGATCTGCATGGCCATCGCCGCGTACTACGCCTCCCCGTTCGCCAGCTCCAGCGAGCGACCCGACCAGCCCACCGGCTGATCGGCCCTCACGGGCGCCGGCGTGAGCCGGCTCGATTGACGCAATCTGCGGATTTCGCCGGTGGGCAGCGAGCCCGTCCCGCTTTGGCTAAGGTCACGACGCCCGAACGAGCAGGTGCTCCAGCGCTTGGGGCGAGGTTGCTCTGGGGAGTGGTCTAACGGCAAGACGCCGGCCTTTGGAGCCGTGCAATCCTGGTTCGAATCCAGGCTCCCCAATTCGTCCTTCGCGTGCGTGACGACGGTAGGATGTCGCCGCCTCGACGCACACTGGCTTGGATTTGGGCGAACCGGGGGGTTCCGCGCGGTGCCGAGCATCTTCATCTCCTACAGGCGCGAGGACACCTCGGGTGAGGCCGGACACCTGGCCGCTGACCTGCGTGCGCGGTTTGGCCGCTCGCACGTGTTCATCGACACTGATGCGATCGACCCCGGGGCAGACTTCGAGGCCCGGATCGATCAAGCGCTCAGCACCTGCGATGTGGCATTCGTGTTGATCGGCAAGGAATGGCTCGAGGCCACGCTTGGAGACGGCACGCGGCGGCTCGATCACGCCGACGACTTCGTCCGCAGGGAGGTGGCGGCGGCGCTATCCCGCGCTGACGTTGGCGTGGTCCCCGTACTCGTGGAGGGCGCCGAGATGCCGGCGCCGGGTTTGCTGCCCTCGGATCTCCTCGCTGGCCAAGCGCCAGGCGTTCGAGCTGAGCAACAAGCGCTGGCAACACGATGTCAGCGAGCTGTCACGGATCGCCCGGCGGCACGGCGAGTGGTGGTCGCGCGTGTTGAGCGCGACGCCCCGGTGGCTCAAACTCGGGGGACCCGTCGCGGTGCTCGTGGCGGTGGCGGCGGTGATCATCGTGGCCAGCGGCGGCTCCACCGCTCAGAGCCGCCCCATCCTCGTGCCGGCGACCGTCACGCCTTCGGTCGACGTATGCACGGCCCAACTCACCTCAGCCGTCGATGGCACCACCGGACCGCTTGAGTGCGAGGGCGGGAAGCTGAACACGCTTGCGTGGCAGTACTACGCCAAGTTCAACTCGCTGGTGATGGGTCTGGGCCGATACGCGACCGAGGGACAGGTCATCAACGCGATCTGCGCCGACGGACGAAACCAAGGCATCACCACCGCGATTGAGGCGCAGGCCTACCCGCTCGCATCGCTGTATTACGGCTGGCGCTTCGTCAATCCGCCGGATCCGACGACGACGCGGTGCTGAGCGGCTGGACGCAGGGTCCGAGGCGCAGCGGTTGCCGCCGCCGCGCAATCGCCTACGATCGTCGCGTGACCGGCCCCGTCGTCGTCATCCTCGCCGCTGGGCAGGGCACGCGCATGCGCTCGGCAACGCCGAAGCTGCTGCACCCGGTCTGCGGCCGGCCGATGATCGCCTGGCCGGTGGCGGCCGCGCACGAGGCCGGCGCCGGCCGGGTCGTGGTCGTCGACTCGCCCGAGCGGTGCCTGGAGGGCTCGCTCGGCGAGGACGTCGTGGTGGCGATCCAGGAGCGGCCCAACGGGACCGCCGACGCCGTCAGCGCCGCGGCCGGCCACATCGACGCGGACAGCACGGTCGTGGTGCTGGCGGGCGACGTGCCGCTGATCACCGCGGAGACGCTCAGGGGCCTGGTGCAGGCGCACGAGCGGGCCGGCTCCGCGGCCACGATGGCCACGATGGTGCTCGAGGACCCGAGCGGCTACGGACGCGTGGTACGAGCGCCCGATGGGACCGTCGAGCGCGTGGTGGAGACCAAGGCGCCGGGCGACGCGACCGAGCTCGAGCTGCACATCCGCGAGGTCAACACCGGCATCTTCGCCTTCGACGGCGGTCCGCTGCTTCAGGCGCTGGCGCAGGTCTCCTCCGACAACGCCCAGGGCGAGCTGTACCTGCCCGACGTGCTGCCGATTCTGAGGAGCCACGACCGCACGGTCGGCGCGCACGAGGTCAGTGACCCCTCCGTCACGCTGGGCGTCAACGACCGGGTCGGCCTGGCGGCGGTGACCGCGCTGGCTCAGCGGCGCATCCACGAGCGGCACATGCTGGCCGGCGTGACGATCGTCTCACCCGAGGCCACCGTGATCGACGCCGGGGTCGAGATCGGTCAGGACACCGTGATCGCGCCGTTCAGCTCACTGCACGGGGACACGCGGATCGGCGCGCGGGCGACGATCGGGCCTCTGGCGACGCTGATCGACACGACCGTGGGTGACGAGTCCAAGGTCCTGAGTTCGCACGTGGTCGAGGCGGACATCGACGCTCGGGTGTCCGTCGGCCCGTTCGCGTACCTGCGGCCCGGCGCGGTCCTCAGCGAGGGGGCCAAGGCGGGGACGTTCGTCGAGATCAAGAACTCGAACATCGGCCCCGGCACCAAGGTCCCGCACCTGTCGTACATCGGCGACACGGACATTGGCGAGAAATCGAACATCGGTGCCGGCACCATCACCGCCAACTACGACGGCTACCGCAAGCACCGCACTACGATCGGAGCCCGGGTCAGGGTCAGCGTCGACACCGCCTTCGTCGCCCCCGTCAGCGTCGGCGACGACGCCTACACGGCCGCCGGGTCGGTGATCACCAAGGATGTCGCGCCCGGGGCCCTCGGCGTCGCCCGCAGCCGCCAGCAGAACCTCGAGGGCTACGCGGCCCAGCGCGCCGCTCAGGCCGCCGCCGCGGCGCGGGAAGAGCCGGCGGAGTAGCGGGTTCGCGGTCAGACGTCAGCGGTCGGGCGTACACTCGGCTGCACCGTGAGCATGCTGCAATCGCGCCCCACGCCGAGCGACCTGCAACTGGAATACAACAAGCGGTTGATGCTCTTCTCGGGGCGGGGTAACCCGGGATTGGCGGCCAACATCGCCTCGAAGCTCGGAGTCGGCCTGGGCGGCGTGACCCTGAAGACGTTCGCCAACGGCGAGGTCTACTGTCGCTACGACGAGTCGGTGCGCGGCGCCGACGTGTTCATCGTCCAGCCCACCTGCGGCAACCCGTACGAGGGCCTGAGCGCCAACGATGCGCTGATGGAGCTGCTGGTCATGATCGAGGCCGCCGTGCATGGCTCGGCCCACCGGGTGATCGCGGTCACCCCGTGGTATGGCTATTCGCGGCAGGACAAGAAGTCCTCGCCGCGGGAGCCGATCACCGCCCGCCTGGTGGCCCGGATGCTCGAGTCGGCCGGGATCGACCGGTTGCTGACCATGGATCTGCACTCGGGCCAGATCCAGGGTTTCTTCCAGAAGCCGTGCGACCACATGACGGCGCTGTTCATGCTCACCCAGTACTTCGCCGACCTCGGGCTCGAGGACCTGGTCGTGGTCGCGCCGGATGCCGGCCGCGTGAAGCTGAACAAGAAGTTCGCCTCCAAGATCGGGGCCGACCTGGCCATCCTGAACAAGGAGCGCCCCGCGCAGCAGGTGGCCGAGATCAACTATGTGATCGGCGACGTGGCCGACAAGACGGCCGTGATCGTCGACGACATCATCGACACGGCGGGCACGCTCAAGGCCGCGGCCGAGGCGGTCAAGGACGCCGGTGCGCGCCGTGTCTACGCGGCGGCGACCCACGGCGTGTTCTCGGGCAACGCGTGGGAGAACCTCGCCTCGGCGCGCTTCGAGCAGATCGTGGTCACCGACACGATCCCGCTGCGCCCCGGCGCTCCCGAGAACGTGCGCGTGCTCTCCTGCGCCGACCTGCTGACGAACTCGATCCGCCAGATCTTCACCGACGGCTCGGTGAGCGACGTGTTCGGCGGCGAGAACCAGCTGTTCTGAGCAGCTACTGGACCGCGCCGCTGCCGACCGCACCACGCACGCGGTAGTGGGCGAGCGCGACGATCCGCGCCTCGGGCGCCGCGTGCACAGCGAGCGCGCCCTACGCCTGATGGAGCTGCTGGGACTGGACGAGGACGAGCTCTGCACGGTGCTCGGTGTCGATCCGCTGACCCTGCTCTCGGGCCAGCTCGATCACCGCCCCGAGCTCCCGATCCTGCTCGACCTGCTCGACGAGAGCGCGGACCGGGCCGGGCCGGCCGTGCTCAGGCGCTGGGTGCGGACGAACGGCCTGGTCGGCCGGCCGATCGAGGCGCTGCTGCGCCGTGACTTCGCCGCGTTCGAGGACGCCCTGCAGGACCTGGCCGCGAACGGGTTCGTACTGCGGGGCGGACGCTAGGCGTCCGCGTCCTCGACCTTTGGCGGCTTCTCGGGCCAGACGCCGATCAGGTAGTGGAACACGCGCGCGCCGGAGCGGTCGACGGCGGCCCTGGTGCCGGCGGAGGTGGCGGCCTCGATCGCCGCGGCGGCGACGACCTTGGTCGTGCTCGCCCGGCCGCTCCGGGGCGTCGGTGGCGCCTCCTCGGCGTCGATCTTGGCCCAAACCGTGTTGAACACGCGGCGGCTGATCCGGACGCTGACGAGTCCGGCGAGGATCCCGATTGGCTTGTAGAGCAGGCGCACGTCGCCCGGGAGCCTACCCGTCGGAGGCCCGACCCGGTCGGTTCGGCCTCTTGGATAGGCGGGTGGATCGCGCTCTGCTCCAGTTGGCGGTGGCCAATCGCCGCAGGTTGTGGGTAAATAGAGAAGTCAAGCAGCCGATCTGAAGGAGCAGAGCGATGCTCGAAGAGGATCCCAATCGAGACGAAGGAGCGGCAGAGGACCTGTTGCGGCGCGCGCTGCTGGACGACTCAACGGCCGTCGCCGTGTCGCTGCGGGTCGGCGGCCTGCCGGTCAGCGAGGCGGTCACGGTGATCTTCCACGGCCGCCGCGACCTCGGCACGCTGCAGACCTACGTGACCTGGGGCAGCCGATCGGCCGGGGCGACGGTGGCGGCCAGCGAGCTGCTGCGCGTCCCGTGCGATCTCGATCTGGCCGATGCCGGGGACCGCGAGGAGGCCGAGCGCCTGTACCTGGAGCAGGTCACGACCCTGCGCGACGCACTGGTGGGCGCCGATATGGTGCTGGAGCTGTGGCGCCAGCCGCTGACGGAGCTCACCGGGACCGTCGCCGTCGACCACTCGATCGAGCTGGCCGTGCGGCTGCCCGCTCCGAGGCTGGTGCCGACCGCGTTCGTCGCCCCGGAGCGCCGGCTGGTGGTCACGCCGGTGTGCGCCGCCCGCACGCTCGCGGAAGGACGGCCGCAGCTGGGGATCGCCTGCTCCCAGCAGGACCTGACCCGCGTGTACCCGCTGGCCGACGATCCCGAGCGCTGCGTGGAGGACTTCCTCCAGCAGGCGGCCCAGCATGCCCGGGCCCTGGCCGAGCGGATGGAGCACCAGGAGGCCTCGGTGGAGCGCTTCCTCGAGCTCAGCGGCGAGGACTTTCCGGCCGCGGGCTGACCGCGGCCGGGCCTCCGGTCGCGCCGGGCCTGAGGCGCGCCGCGAGCCCGCGACCGGGCATCATGGGCGCTTGATGCGGCGCAAGTATCTGGTCCTGATCGCGGTCGGTGGGGTGCTGTTCGTGTTCGTCAGCGCCGTGCTGGCGCGGGTGTGGAGCGCCGACGGCGCCGAGACCTCGGCGGTCACGGCGCTCGTTCAGGCCGAGGCGCGCGGCGACGTCAACGGCGTCATCGCCCGGATTCAGGGCTGTCGCTCGAGCGCGGCCTGCCGGACCAAGGTCGCCGCCGAGGCGGCTCCGCTGCGGCGGGCCGGCAGGGTCTCGATCCTGCAGATGTCACCGTCGACGGGCTTCACGCTGGGCGGTGGCGTGGGCACCAACCGGGTGGCCTGGAAGTCGCCCTCCTCGCTGCCGATCGTGCAGTGCGTGCGCGTGCACCGGGCCGGCGATGCGCTGAGCGGGCTGCGGATCGAGCTGCAGTCGCTGAGCCCGCGGATCAAGAGCGACGCCGACTGCCCGGCGCACTTCTAAGCGCAGTGGGACCGGCATCGAATCTGCCGCGAGCCCGCCCGGGTCCCGCGCCGGTACGCTCAAGCGTGCCACGCCCAGGTTCGTCCGCCGGACGCTGGTCGCGATGCTGGTCGCGCTTCCGGCGCGGCCGATGTCGGGGTCAAGCTCGGCTTCCTCGCCAGCGGCTCGACCGCCGGCTGGTCGACGGTCACGGTCCCGAACGCCTGGAACGCCACCGATCAGAGCGACGCGAGCATGGCCGGGTCGATCGGCTGGACCGGCGTGACCTGCTCGGGGGGTCTATCTGCGCCGGGTCGATCGCGTCGACCTGGCTCTGGTCGCCGTCGCATCCCAACCTGTACACGGCTCGGCTGGTCGCGACCGCGGCGGCCACCGGCGGCGGCCCAGGCTCGACCCCAACCCCGGCCTCCGGCTACACGGTTCTGAGTGGTGTGCGCTCGATCCGCGTGGACTCCTCGGGCCAGCTCGTGCTCAACGGCACCGCGATCTACTTCACGCTGCAGGAGTTCCGGGTGCAGCCGGCCTGGGACGGGGGAGAGCCGCTGCCCGATCCGCCCGTCCACCAGAAGGGCCTGATCTCGTTCACCGGCTTCAAGCAGCCGGCCTACTACGTGGTGCGCGAGATCTTCCACGCGACCGCGCAGCACGACGCGCGGGACGGCGGGTAGCGACCGGCTGGCGGTGCGGGCTGGTCAGCCCAGCGCTTGCACGCCGGGAGCGGTCCTCCCTAATGACCGGCGGTGCACGCGCTCGGGCCCCCGCGAGGGCACGCGATGCGGCGCTCTGATCGGCCGGCGCGAGGGTTCGCGTGCGGGGCGCCGTTCTCGGCTCGGCACGAGTTCGGAGATGCGGCCCGGCTCGCGCAGGCGGACTCGCGACTGAACGGCGTCGGGCAACGGCAGGCCGCCCCGGGGCAGGCCTGACGGCCCCTTGGGCCGGCGCCGGTTGTTGCCCCAGCCATCGTCCGAGCTCTGGTCCGGCGGATCGCGCGGGGGTGGGTCC
>JADGPN010000095.1 GCA_017882465.1 Solirubrobacteraceae bacterium | reverse complement strand
GGTCGGCCGGCGTCCAGGTGCCCAACAGCCGACTCGCGTCCGGCGACAGCTCCAGCACGCTGTCGCCCCACGCGGTGGTGCCGTTGAACGGCCCGTTACCGGTGGCGATCAGCAGCCGACCCGTTCCGCGCTCGACGACCGCCCCCGCCCGGCCGAAGATCGCCGAGTCGCTGTAGCGACACGAGCTCGGGACGATCAGCAAGTGGCGGTCCGAGCACAGCGTGTTGAACACGTGCAGGACTCGCCCACTCGAGCGATCGATCATCGCCACATGACCCTGATACGGGGGCGCATCGCCGTAGTAGCCACCGGTCGTCGCGATGACGTAGCGCCCGCTGGTGTTCAGCGCCGCGGCGAGCTTCTCCTTCGTGGCGTCAAAGGTGATTCTGGCCGGCCAATGGGCCGAGCGGACCTCGCGACCGGTGGCCAGCACGAGCTTGCGGATCCGGCCGTCGGCGCCGGCCGCGTACACGTAGCGCCGATCCGGATCGAAGATCGGCGTGGCGGTCGTGATCTGCGAGCTGCCCTGCACGGCGCCGATGCTCGGGGGCACGTACTCCCACAGCCGCGCGCCGGATCCGGCGTCGAGCGCGATCGTGCGCCCATACGTCGTGGTGACCACGATCACGTCCCGGGTGCGCCCCCTCACGCGCACGCCGTGGAGCTCGATCGGCGAGGAGTCGACGGTCCCGTCGAGGTGCACGATCCTTCGTCTGAGGCTGCCGAGATCGCCGGCGATGATCCCGGTGTTGCCAGGTCCGACGTTGCCGCGCGCCGGGTCGTACCCGAATTCCGTCCAGTCCCCGTTCGGGATCACGGCGGGGACGGCGGTCGCTCGCGGGTCTGGGGCCGCGCCCGCTCCCGCCGAGCCGGAGCGCCCGCACGCGACCAGCAGGAGCGCACAGGCCAGCACCGCCGCCGCGCGCCACGAGACGGCGCCTCTCACGGCAGCAGGGCGGCGATGATCGTCGCGGGGACCATCAGGGCCGCGCCCGAGGCTCCGTAGAACTGCCGCGTCCATGCCCGCGCAAGGCTCATGCCCGGATGGTAGACGGATGGATCCGGCGCAGCGGCCGGTTCGGTGGTCTCGCGGCTGTACGCTCGGCCGGCGTCCACGTGGCCGGCGCCTTGCCCCCACGGTGTTGCTCGACGTCGACATGCCGCAATTGAACGGGATCGATGCCTGCCGGCAGCTGCGTCAGAATGCCGGCACCAGCGGCACCACGATCGTGATGCTGACCGCCGCCCATGGGGGCAGCGTCGAGCGCGAGGCCGAGGAGGCAGGCGCCGACCTGTTCCTGACCAAGCCGTTCAGCCCGCTCGACTTTACTGCGGCTCGTCGACCAGCTCGGAGAGCAGCCTCACGCGTGAGCCAGTGTCGCGAGACGGATTCTCCGACTCATGACACTACGAGGCGGAGCGCAGATCGCCGCGCCAGCCGCGACGCCCGACGTACTGCCCCGCCACCCGCTCGAGGATCCCGAGCATGGCGGTCATCGCCGGTGATCGATAGCCACCGCGGGTCGCCGCGACGACCTTCCTGACCGGGATGTCTCGTCCCGAGAGCGGACGGATGACGATGTCCTCACGGACATTGGAGAGGGCGAGCTCGGGTACCAGCGAGATCGCCACGCCGGCGGCGACGAGACCCTGGGCCACGTTGTAGTCGTTGGTCTGAAACGTCACGTGCGGCTTGAAGCCCGATTGCTCGCACGCGGCCACCTGCACCGCTCCGCAGTGCCCGCTGGGGTCGCACTGGATCCAGCGCTCGCCGGCCAGGTCCGCCAGCGGGACCCGCGCCTTGCCGGCCAGAGGATGGTCCAGCGGCAGCGCCACCGACATCGGATCGTCGAGCAGGTTCGTGATCTCCAGACCGTCGAGGGCGACGCCCACCGCGACCCCGGGTGTGACCCCGTAGTCGAACGAGAGCGCGATGTCGAGCTCCCCGGCCTTCAGACGCGGGAGGGCGTCCTCGGGCTCGGCCTCGATCAGCGACAGCTCCACTCCCGGATGGCGGCGGCTGAACTCGGCGATCGCCAGCGGCACCAGCGTCGCGCCGGCAGTGGGAAACGACGCCAGCCGCATGCGGCCGCCCCGCAGGCCCGCGATCGCCTCGAGCTCGGCCTCCGCCGCGGACAGCCGATCCAGGATCGCCTCGGAGTGCTCGACCAGCGCCCGACCGGAGTCGGTCAGTCGCACCCCGCGGGCACCCCGCTCCACAAGCGTCGTGCCGGCCTCGCGCTCCAGGGCGGCGATCTGCTGCGAGACGGCTGACTGGGTGTAGGACAGGGCGTCCGCGGCGGCCGAGAACGAGCCGCGCTCGGCGACCTCCTTGAGGACTCGGAGACGGCGTACGTCAAGCATTAGACGATCTTATCGCTTCTGCGAGAAATCACACTTGCGCTGATGTCATATCGGTGGCACGCTGATCTCCGTGATCAGCACCAACGACACCATCTCGATCAGACTCACGACGCCCGCGGACGGGCCCGCTCTGACGCGTCTGGCGGCCCTCGACGGGACCACCGTCCCGGCCGGGCCGATCCTGGTGGCCGAGCGCGAGGGCCACCTCGAGGCTGCGCTGTCGCTGACCAGCGGCGACTCCATGGCCGATCCGTTCGTACCCACGGCCGAGTTGCTGGACTTGCTCCGGGTTCGTGTAGCGTCCCTGCTCCCTCCGCGCTCCCCTCGCCGCCTCTCGTTTCGCCCTTGGCTCCGACACTCTCAACCGCCCCGTTTCGCTGGCCGGACGGAGAGCGCCTAGTCGTCTTCGGGCGCGGGTGCCTGGCCGACGCGCCGGAGCTGCTCGGAGCGGCCGGCTATCAGCTGCTGACGACGCCTCGCGCGGCCACCGCCGCCCCGGAGGTCGTCGCCGGGGCAGCCCGGGTGCACGAGGCCCCGCCCGGCCGGGTGGATGAGATCGCGGCCGCGCTTCGCCCCGACGTTCAGGGAGAGCTGCTCGTGGCGCTCGGAGGCGGGCGCGTGATCGACGTCGCCAAGGCGCTGGCTGCCGCCGACCCGCCCCGGCGCGTGGCCGCGATCCCGACCACGCTCTCGGGAGCCGAGATGACGGCGGTGCACCGTCATGCCGCCGGTGTCCCCGGCGACACCGCGCACGTTCGCCCGGCGATCGTGATCAGCGACCCCGAGCTGTCCGCCTCGCAGCCGCTGGCCGAGCTGGCGGCGAGTGCCGGCAACGCCCTCGGGCACGCCGCCGAGGGGCCGCTGACCCCATCGGCGAACCCGGTCGCGACGCTGGCGGCGCTGGAGGCGGCGAGCCTGATCGCGACCGCGCTGCAGCCAGACCCCGAGCGGCCCGATCGCGACGCGCTCGCGCTCGGGGCGCTGCTGGCCGGATACGTGATCGGCTCAACCGGCTACGGGCTGCACCACATCCTGTCGCAGACGCTCGTACGGTTCGCCGGTGTCGGGCACGGGCCGGCCAACACGATCATGCTGCCGCATACGCTCGAAGCCCTGGCCCGGCGGGCACCCGCGGCGATCGGCCGGCTCGGGACGGCGCTCGGAACCGACCCGTCGCAATTCGCCGCCAAGCTGGCGCGGCTCGCAGGCGTCGAGCGTCTCAGGGACGTTGGTGTCTCACCCGAGCAGCTCGAGACGTGCGCGACCGAGGCGGCCAACCGCCCCGAGCTGGCCCTCACCCCTCCGCCGGCGCAGCGCGAGGAGCTGAGAGAGCTCTACCAGGCCGCCTGGTGACCAACCGGCCCCGGCGGGGTCGACTCGGCACTCCCGCGCCCCTGCGGCCGGACGGCCGGACCTCCGGACGGCCGGACCGCCGGACGGTCCTAGCCGATCTTGATCAGGATGACCGTGTTCACGGTGAACGCGATCGCGAAGCCGATCGTCCAGCGGTTCAGGTTGCGCTCGACCAGCGAGCCGCCGCCGAACGGGCCGGCGCCGGTGCCGACGCCGAAGGCGCCGGAGAGGCCGGCGTCCTTCCCCGAGTGCATCAGCACCAGGAAGATCAGGACGATGGCGATGATCACCTGAACGAAGCTGAGGATCGTGTACATCGAGCCGGATGGTAGCTGAGCACGCCGCGTCGTCAGCCGGCACGCTCGGCCTTGGCGCCGTCCAGCGCCTGCAGGATCTCGATCGCCTCGGCGCGCAGAGAGCGGTCGATGGCTTCGAAGTCATCATCGGAGAGCTTGCCCGTGCGATGGTCGAGCTCGGCGTCCCGGATCTCGCGGTACTTGGCCTCGCGGGCGGCTTCGAGGTCGGCGATCTCGGCGCCGGGACTGGGGGCCGCCTCGCCGGTGCGGCGCAGCGGCGCGCTCACCACATAGACGACTGCGGCCAGAATCGCGAGCACGATCACGAAATCCATCGGGTCTCAGACCCCTTTGGCTTACGCCAGCTCGCGGGCCAAGCGAGCTGCGTACGCGGAGGTGGCACGCCGGCGCGCGAGCACGGGTACGGGCCACAGCGCGATCAGGCCGCCGATCGCGATCACGATCGCACCCAGCCAGATCCACGTGACCAGCGGCGAGACGATGAGCAGGAACTCCGCCGCCCAGGGATGCCTGACCCAGCGGTCGGCGAGGGCGCCGATGGCGGCGTCGCGGGCGGCGAAGAGGTTGGTGATCTGAGCGCGGGCCTGGGCCGGCGGGAGCGCGGCCGCGGCGCTCATGGCCTTGAGGAAGACCTGATCGCCCTGGTTGATCAGAGGCTGGATCGGCGTCAGATCGGGGCTGATCACGGTCCAGATGTCCTTGGTGAGGCCGGCGCGCAGGCCGACCTGGCTCTCCTCCTCGCCGTTGAAGAACCGCCCCACCACGCCAAGCGTCGGGTCTTGCGCGGGATAGAACCCGCGGGTGGTCGTCAGGGTCTGCACGTGTCGGCCGCCCTTGGCGACGTCGAGCACGGCCCCGAAGGAGATCTTCTCCGCCGTGGCCCGCGCGATCGGCCTCACGTAGGTGATCCTGTAGCCATCGACCACGGCCTGCTGGCCCGGCCTCAGCACCACGTCGTGGGAGTGCTGGAAGGAGGAGGACGCAGCCACTCCGATCAGCAGCACGGCCAGCCCGGCGTGGACGATGTAGCCGCCGTAGCGCCGGCGGTTGCGGCGAATCAGCTGCAAGAACGCCCGCGGCACCGGATCTCGGGTCATCGCGCGGCGCGCCCGGACGCCGCGCCACAGCTCCTGCCCCACCGACGCGATCACGAACGTGCCGAGGCAGAACATCGCCAGCGCGAACGGCCGCTTGCTCACGCCGCCGACCAGCAGCAGCACGACCAGCGCGACCAGCCCGGCGGCGACCGGGAAGGCGAAGCTGCGTCTCAGGTTGGCCGCGGTCACGCGGCGCCAGGCGATCAGCGGCCCGACCCCGGAGAGCAGCACCAGCACGAGCGCGAGCGGCACGATGAACGGTCGGAATGCGGGCGGACCGACCGACACCTTGGTGCCCGTGAGCGCCTCGGAAATGAGCGGGAAGAACGTGACCCAGAAGATCACGAACGTCATCCCGACGAGCACCAGGTTCTGGAACAGGAACACCGCCTCCCGTGAGAGCAGCGAGTCCAGCTGTGAGTCCGAGCGCAGGTCGGCTCGGCGCCAGATGATCAGGGCCACCGAACCCGTGACCATCACCCCGAGCAGGATCACGAACGGGACTCCGAGCGTCGAGGCGCCAAAGGCGTGAATCGAATCGAGGATCCCCGAGCGGACCAGGAACGTCCCCAGGACCGCGAGCGTGCCGCTGGCCAGGATCAGGGAGGCGTTCCAGACCTTCAGCATCCCCCGCTTCTCCTGGATCATGATCGAGTGGATGAAGGCGGTGCAGCACAGCCACGGCATCAGCGCCGCGTTCTCGACCGGATCCCAGGCCCAGTACCCGCCCCAGCCGAGCTCCGTATACGACCACCTGGCCCCGAGCAGGATCCCGATGCCCAGGAACAGCCACGCCGCCAGCGCGAAGCGACGCGTGACCTGGATCCACTCCGAGTTCAGCCGCCGCGTGATCAGCGCTCCGATCGCGAACGCGAACGGGATCGCCAGCAGCGTGTAGCCGGAGTACAGCATCGGCGGGTGGAACATCATGCTCGCGTGGCGCAGCAACGGATTGAGCCCGGCCCCCTCACTGGGTGGGTTCGCCGTGGTCGCAAACGGGTTGGCGAAGAACGCGGTCAGCGAGCCGAAGAAGGTGGCGAAGCCCAGCAGCACCGCCGTCGCGTAGGGGGCGATCTCCCGTACCTTGCGGCGGGTCAGGAACAGGATCAGGCTCGACCACAACGACAGCAACCACACCCACAACAGGAGCGAGCCCTCCTGCGAGGACCAGGCGGCCGTGGCTTTGTAGAACGTGGGCGTGGTCGTGGACGAGTGGCCCGCGACGACGTTGAACGAAAAGTCCGAGCGCAGGAACGCCGCCTCCAGAATCACGAACGCGAGCGTCATCACGCCGGCCAGCGCGTAGACAGCGCGGCGGCCGGAGTCGACCCATCGCTGGCCGCCCTGCAGCGCCCCGTACAGCGAGGCGCCGATTCCGTACACGGACACGCCGAGGCCGAGGATCAGCAGCGCCCGACCGACCAGAGCCATATCAGCGCCTCGCCATGACTGGTGGTCGTCCCCGCAAGTGCGGTCGCAATGCGAGCATATTGGCGGTGGCGACCACTAGTACTTGGAGCCCGCCGCGGCCTGGTACTTGGACGGGCACTTGGTGGTCAGCGAGTCCTGCTCGCCGACGAACTGGGTGTCCGAGCCCTGTTTCTGGACCGTGACGAGGACGCCACGACCGACCGCGAACGGGTCCGGGATGATGCCCGTGTAGCGGACCGGCACCGACACGTGCAGCTTCGGGTCGCGCACCCGGAACAGCAGAGCGCTGCCGTCACGCTGCTGGGAGATCACCGTTCCGGCCAGGATGTACGACTTTCCAGGCACCGCCTGATGCAGCAGCTGAGATGCCGTCAACTCGTCCCGGCCGGCGCTGAAGCTGGTGTACACGAGCGCCGAGGCCAGGAGGAGCGCGGCGGTGAGAGCGACCGTGAGTCGGATCGCGCGCTTGCGGCTCGGGTCCATTCGGGGCGAGATTGTCCCACAACGGAGCTCTGTGGCAGCCCGCAGCCCGTCGGAGGGCCGACGAGCGTCGACTTTGCTCGGGCGTAATGGCGAGCAGGCCGATTAGCGTCTCGTTAGCGACCAGGAGTTTCCCGTCCACAAGCGAAACCAATCCCGACTCAGACCGTTCTTTCCCATCACCGTGCAAGTCAGACTGAAACGCGCCCGGATCCCCCGAAGCAGGGAGCGGCAGGGCCGCCCCGACTACGCCGCCGGGCGTTCGAGCGCTGCTGAGGCGCGCGGGACCGCCGCCGGGCCCGAGGCGCCCAAGGCCGCCCCTCGCCGCCGGCACGGCGGACCCTCCCAGGATCGAGCGCTCTACAGCTGCCAATGCGGGTTCGTGTTCGACGCGCTCGTCTCGACCTCTGTGGGCTGCCCTCACTGCGGCGACACCCAGGCCTGGTAGCTCGTCCGGTTGCCCTCCCCGCGCGCGATCTGAGCGCGTCTGGGATAGTCAGCAGATGACCGAGGAGCGCCTGTGGGCGCCGTGGCGAATGCCCTACATCAAGGGTCCGAAATCCGGCGAGTGCGTGTTCTGCTCCAAGCCGGCGTGGGAGGACGACGAGTCCGCGGGCATCGTGCATCGCGGCGAGCACAGCTTCGTGATGCTCAACGCCTTCCCGTACACCAACGGTCACCTGATGATCTCGCCGTATCTCCATACCAGGACGATCGAGGATCTCGACCAGCCCACGCTGCTCGAGCTGATGACTCTCAGCCAGCGCTCGCTGGCCGCGCTGCGCAGCGCCTACCGTCCCGAGGGGTTCAACGTGGGCCTGAACCTGGGCAAGGTCGCCGGCGCCGGGTTCGACGACCATGTCCACCTGCACGTCGTCCCGCGCTGGGGGGCCGACAGCAACTTCATGCCGGTGATCGGGAACGCTCGCGTGCTGCCGGAACTGCTCGGGGACTCCTACCGGGCACTCAAGGCCGCCTGGACGTGATGCTCAGGACGGCCGAGCTGGTCGCCTTCGTGTCGACCCGGGACGTCGCGGCGGCCCGCCGCTTCTACGAGGATGCGCTCTCGCTCCCGCAACTGGAGCAGGACGAGCTCGGCATCTGGCTCTCCCCCAGCGGCGCCCGCGTGCTGTGGTTCCACGACCCCGACGCGAACGTGCTCTCGCTCACCCAGAGCTGAGCTCCGGCGTCGGCGCCCTGTGCTGGCTCCCATGTTCCCAGCCCCGACGGCCGCGATCACGGGCGCGGCGCCCGCGATCACGGATCTCGGCGCCCGCCGCTTTCAAGCGGCAGACGCCGAAGCCGCATCAGAGCGGCTCTGCGGCGCTTACGCGGCGCTGACCAGGGTCTGCTGGTCGCTGTACGTCTCGCCCCGCTCGGCCTTCTCGACCAGCGAGGCGGGTGGCTCGAAGCGCTCGCCGTAGGTGGCGGCGAGGTCGCGCGCGCGGGCCACGAATCCGGGCAGGCCGCCCTCGTAGCCGTTGATGTACTGCAGGACGCCGCCGGTCCAGCCCGGGAAGCCGATCCCGAAGATCGACCCGATGTTGGCATCGGCGACCGATTCGATCACGCCCTCGTCGAGGCACTTCACCGTCTCCAGCGACTCGACGAACATCATCCGCTCCACGAGATCCCTGAGCGGCACGTCGAGGTTCTGACCCCCGAAGGCGTCCGGGAGGCCGGGCCAGAGCCGTGTCCGCTTGCCGTCCTCGTAGTCGTAGAAGCCGGCTCCGGCGAGCTTGCCGCCGCGCCCGTACTCGTCGAGCATGCGGGCCACGACGGCCTGTCCCGGGTGCGGGGTGAAGGTCCCGCCCTCGGCCTCGATCGCCGCCTTGGTGGCGTCGCCGATCTTGCGCATCAGGTTCAGGTTCAGCTCATCGGACAGCTGCAGAACCGGCGCCGGATATCCGGCCTGCGAGGACGCCTGCTCGATCGAGGGCGCCGGAATGCCCTCCATCAGCATCGCGAGCCCCTCGGTGACGAAGGTCCCGATCACGCGGCTGGTGAAGAACCCGCGGCTGTCGTTGACGACGATCGGTGTCTTCTTGATCTGCTTGGCGACGTCGAGCGCGCGGTACACCGTCTCATCGCTGGTCTTCTCGCCCGTGATGATCTCCAGCAGGGGCATCTTGTCCACCGGGCTGAAGAAGTGCAGGCCGATGAAGTCAGCCGGACGCGACACGCCCTCGGCCAGCCCCGTGATCGGCAGCGTCGAGGTGTTGGAGCCCAGCAGCGCGCCCTCGGCCAGATATGGCTCGATCTCGGCGAAAACCTGCGCCTTGACCCCGGAATCCTCGAACACGGCCTCGATCACGAGGTCGGCGCCCTCGGCCGCCGCCGGGTCGGTGGTGGCCGTGATCCGCGCCAGCAGCTCGTCAGCCTGCTCCCGCGTCGAGCGACCACGCTCGACGGCCACGTCGACCATCCGCTTGGAGTAGCTCTTGCCCTTGAACGCCGCCCCCTTGGTGACATCCTTGAGCACGACCTCGATTCCCACGTTGGCGCACACGTAGGCAATGGCCGCGCCCATCATCCCAGCGCCGAGGACGACCGCCTTCTGGGAGCGGAATGGCTCAATCCCCTCCGGCCGGCCGCGATCGCCGCTGACCTGCTGCAGGTCGAAGAAGAACGCCTGGATCATGTTCTTGGCCACCTGGCTGGTGACCAGATCGACGAAGTACCGGCCCTCGATCTCGCTGGCGGTGTCAAAGTCGACCTGGGCGCCCTCGACCGCCGCCGCCATGATGTGGTGCGGAGCGGGGTAGTTGGCGCCCTTGATCTGCTTGCGCAGGTTGGCCGGGAACGCCGGCAGGTTCTGCGCCAGTGCCGGGGTGCTGGGAGTCCCGCCGGGGATCTTGTATCCCTTCACGTCCCAGGGCTGCGCTGCCTCGGGATTGGCGGCGATCCACGCCTTCGCTGCGGGGATCAGCTCCTCGCGGGTGGCCACCAGCTCATCGACGATTCCGAGCTCCTTGGCCTTGTGCGGGCGCACCCGCTGGCCCTGCATCAGCAGGCCCATGAGCGCGTTCACGATCCCCAGCATTCGCACCGTGCGGGTGACGCCGCCGGCGCCGGGGAGCAGACCGAGCTGGACCTCGGGGAAGCCGAGCTGAAGCTTGGGATCGTCGACGACCACGCGGTGATGGGTGGCCAGGCAGATCTCCAGGCCCCCGCCGAGGGCGGAGCCGTTGATCGCGGCGACAACCGGCTTGCCGAGCGTCTCCAGCCGGCGCAGCAGCGCCTTGCCGTCACGGATGAAGCGGGCGATTTCCTCGGACTGCTCCTTGGTGGCGCCCTTGAGATCGTTCAGATCCCCGCCGGCGAAGAACGTCTTCTTGGCCGAGGTGATGATCACCCCGGTGATGTCGTCCTGCTCGGCCTCCAGCCGTTCGACCGTTGCCGCCATCGACTCGGCGTAGGCCGCGTTCATCGTGTTGGCCGACTGATTCGGGTCATCGAGCGTCAGGACGACGACGCCGTCGGCGTCCGTGTCCCAGCGGATCGTGGTGCTTTCACTCATTGCTTGTTTCGTTCTCCTTGTCGGGCTCGGACGCTCAGACGCGTTCGATCAGGGTCGCGATGCCCATGCCGCCGCCGACACACAGCGTGGCCAGGCCGTAGCGCTTGTCCTGGCGCTCGAGCTCGTCGATCAGCGTGCCGAGGATCATCGCCCCGGTGGCGCCGAGCGGATGGCCCATCGCGATTGCGCCGCCGTTGACGTTGACCTTGTCGATGTCGAGGCCCATGTCCTTGACGAACCGGAGCACGACGGCGGCGAACGCCTCGTTGATCTCGACCAGGTCGAGGTCGTCGACCGTGAGGCCGGCCTTCTCCAGAGCCTTGCGGCTGGCCGGCGCCGGGCCGGTGAGCATGATCGTGGGATCGGCGCCGGAGACGGCCGTCGCCAGCACGCGTGCGCGCGCCTTGAGCCCCAGCTCCTGGCCGACCTTCTCGTTGCCGATGGCGATCAGGGACGCCCCGTCCACGATCCCGGACGAGTTGCCCGGCGTGTGGACATGCTCGATCTTCTCGATCCAGTGGTACTTCTGCAGCGCCACGGCGTCGAAACCGCCCATCTCGCCCATGACCGCGAACGACGGCTTGAGCTCGCCCAGCTTCTCGACCGTGGTGCCGGCGCGAATGAACTCATCGTGGTCGAGGAGCAGGTGGTCGTTGATGTCGTGCACGGGAATGACCGATTTCAAGAAGCGGCCCTCGGCCTGCGCGCTGGCGGCACGCTCCTGCGAGCGGGCGGCGTAGGTGTCGACGTCGTCACGGCTGAAGCCCTCGACCGTGGCGATCAGGTCGGCGCCGATGCCCTGCGGGACGAACGACGTGTCGTAGTTCGTCTCGGGGTCCATCGCCCAGGCGCCGCCGTCGGAGCCCATCGGCACGCGCGACATCGACTCCACACCGCCGGCGAAGACCAGGTCCTCCCAGCCCGAAGCCACCTTCTGGGCCGCGATGTTGACCGCCTCGAGGCCCGAGGCGCAGAAGCGGTTCAGCTGCAGGCCGGACACCGTGTCGGGCAGGCCGGCCTTGATCGCGGCGGTCTTGGCGATGTCGGCGCCCTGGTCGCCCACCGGCGAGACGACGCCGAGCACGACATCGTCGACGCGTTTGGGATCGAGCTCGACGTTGCGGCCGAGCATCTCGTGCATCAGGCCCACGACGAGGTCCACGGGCTTGGTCGAGTGCAGCGAGCCATTGACCTTGCCCTTCCCGCGGGGGGTGCGAATCGCATCGAATAGCAGCGCTTCAGTCCTTGCCATCGAGTTACTCCTCACAGTCCGAATGTCATCGCGCCCACGGCGCGTTTGATCTCACGTGCGGCGCCTACGATCGTACCGCCCCGAGTCTGCCTGTGGGCGCGCTTCCTCGCGGTAACCGACACCCATGTCGGATAATACGCGCGACGGTCCCGCGGGTTACCACCCCACGCACAGCATTGACCACCAACGCGCCCAGACGCCGCCTACCCGCCGCCGCCAGGCGAGCGATGATCGTCGAGGCCGCCCTGGAGGAGTTCGCGTTCAGCGGCTACGAGGGCGCCTCGATGGGCCACATCGGCCGGGCCGCGGGCGTCACCCGGACGGTGCTGTACGACCATTTCTCCTCCAAGCGGGCGCTCTTCGCCGCGCTGCTGGCCGACACGCACGCCTCGCTGCTCTCACACCTCGAGGCCGCGATCGCGGCGGACGTGCCGATGGAGGATCGGATGCGCAGCGCGCTGGACTCGTTCTTCGCCTTTGCCGAGACTCAGCCGCTGGCCTGGAAGCTGCTGTTCCCCGATCGCGCTCCGGTCGACACTGAGGTGGCCGATGACCATCACCGCATGCGTCTGGAGTCCAACCGGCTGCTGGCCGAGATGCTCGCGCCCGACGCCCGGCGGGCCGGCATCGACCCCGCGAGCGCAGTCGGCCAGGCGATGTTCGCGCTTCAGCAGTCCGCCTTGCACGGCGCCGTCCGCTGGTGGCACGCCCACCCCGACGTCGGGCGCGAGCAGCTCGTGGTGGCGGCGATGGACCTGCTGTGGACGGGAATCAGCGGGCTCGAGCGCGGCGAGAGCTGGGCGCAGGCGGCCAGCCCGAGGTAGCGCGGTGCGCGCGCTTGCACTCCCGCGGTTCGCAGGCTTCGAGCGGCTACGCGGTTCGCCCGGCGGCGCCGGCGCGCCGGGCGTCGGACACGCGCCAGCAGGCCGCGGCTGTTCCGGCGGCGACCAGCAGTACCGCCGGCCAGGCCCCGATGGCCAGCGCCAGCACATGTGAGAGCGCGAAGGCGAACAGGCCCACGGCGGTGAGCAGCGCCGCCGTCCGGCGACCGTCCCGCCGCATCCAGATGGCCACGCAGACGAGCCCGCAGGCCGCGAGAACCACCCCGCCCAGCGGACGCGAGCCGGTCGCCACCGCGACCGCGTACCCGGCGATCAGGCCGGCCGCGGCGATCGGTGCGGTGGCGCGGTCGCTGTGCACGTGAGGGATTATCCCCACCGGGACATGCGGCCGCTTCGCCCTGCCGTGCCTCCGGTTCGTTAGCTTCCTGCCATGACCGGGATCGTCGCCGGGATCATCGTGTTCGCAGTCGGGATGCGGTACGCCGTCCACGACGGCAGCCGGCACCTCAGCGACGGCGCTCGGCTCGCGCTCTGCGGTGGCATCGCGCTCCACCTCATCGGTCAGGCGGCGTTCCGCTTGCGCGTGATCGGAACGCTGAGCCACGACACGGTGCTCGCCGCCGTCGCCGCGATTGCCATCTTCGCGGTCGGGGCCGCCCTGCCGGCCTGGACCGTCGCCGCCTGCCTCACCGTGGTGATCGGCCTGCTCTGCACGCGGGACAGCGGCCTGTCCGAGCCCGGTCTGCCGGAGCCCGGGGCCGCGGCGACGAGCTGAGCGTCAGACCTCAGTCGCCGGTGGCCGGTGGCCGGTGGCCGGCGACCGGTGGCCGGCGCCGCGCCCGGCTGGGTTGCCTCGGTCATCGGCCTGCCGCCGGGGACTCTCGGCGGGCCCTCGAAAGCCAGGCGCGTAAGCTCCGAATCACGATCCGACGACCCGGGAGTAGACATGAAGATCGGCATCATCGGCGCCGGTAACATCGGCGGCACGCTCACCCGCCGTCTCACCGCGCTGGGACACGACGTCTCCGTCGCCAACTCCAGGGGGCCCGAGACGCTGGCTGACCTCGCCGCCGACACGGGCGCTCGAGCGGTCCCGGCCGAGGGTGTTGCGCGCGGAGCCGACGTCGTGATCGTGACGATCCCGGTGAAGCGCATCCCGGA